>DHLT01000112.1:18782-19157 GCA_002405405.1 Ignavibacteria bacterium UBA4661
AGATAAAGTACCAAATGGTACGTATATGGTGCGCCTTGTAACGCCACGCGGCGTGAATACAGCCAAAGTGATGGTCGTGAAATAACCCACACGACAGGGCTAATACACAAAGAGAGCGGATAGCAATATCCGCTCTCTTTTTTTTGTTGAGGTATTCTCTACAATACACGCCCCTAAAACATGTTGGAAAGCGATATAATCAAAAAATATTGTGTTTTGTAAAGGTTATGTTAAGGTGGTATCGCTGTATCTGATTCTATTTTTGCTTCTTCACTAAACAATAATTTTTTCATTGATAAAAGAGGGCGCAATATCTCTTTGGGGAATATCGCAGGAGCGTATGAATATACGGCATTATTCTTTTCTTCATGATGG
>DHLT01000112.1:19266-22698 GCA_002405405.1 Ignavibacteria bacterium UBA4661
GAGAAATTTTGATTGTTGATGACGATGAACCAGTACTTATGCTGTGTTCTCAGCTTCTTCGTCTTGCTGGGGCACAAGTTTCTACGGAGCTTGGGGGAGAAAATGTCGTTGCACGAGTGCAAGAACTCATGCCGGACATTATTCTCATGGATGTTCAGCTTGGCACAACAACGGGCTTCGATCTATGCAACGAAATTCAATCGAATGCCGCACTACGAGCTATCCCGATTATCCTGATGTCAGGTACGAGTTTGGCAACTGAGGACATCGTACGAGGATTTCGATTTGGTGCAGTGGACTATGTGTTGAAGCCGTTTCAATCGCCCGAGTTATGCGCTCGTTTGTCATCGCATATCGAATTGGCGCGGTACCGCGAGCAGTATCGTGAGTTTGCTATGATGCTCCACACGGAGCTTGATCAACAGTATCAAGAATATGTTTATCAGAAGGTACAGATGAATAAAGCGCAAGGCATTCTGCAACAATTCAAACAAGAGATAGAACAAGTGTTAAGCATTGGTAATGAGCGTGATCGGATCGCAAAACTACGCACGATAAGTAGCGCGCTTGATGAAGAAATACGAGATTGGGATAGTTGGCATACGATGGAAAGAGAGTTTCGGAAAGTGCATGAAAATTACCAGCAGGTATTGCTTCAGGCATATCCGAAGTTATCGAAAACAGAAATTCGCGTGTGCATGATGATTCGTTTGAATCATTCGAGTAAAGCGATAGCGGAAATGCTCCAAGTAGGCGTTCCAACGGTGGAGATTTATCGTCATCGTATCCGTAAAAAAATGGGACTGCACAGTGAAGAAAACTTCTACACGCACTTGGTACGGATGCTTTCGTGAGGGGGTAGGACACACTTTATACAAGTATCAATCGAACTCAATTATCAACTTTTTTCAACTCTTTTTTTACACATTTTTTCAAAAGGAAGGTTTTATGTGGTGTTTTTCAAGATATAGAGATACAAAACTGCACACAAGAGTGTACGTATGTATTGCGATGCTTTGTATGGCAACATTATTGTTCGGCAGTGCATCCTTGTATGGACAAGGCGGTACAAATGGTATGTCAGCGGCTAATGTTATTGGTCAGCCCAACTTTACAGTGAATAGTCTTATTCGTGCTACTGGTTTTTCTTCCGATGGACCTTATGGTATTGCCGTAGATGCAGTGAATAACAAAGTCTATGTTGCTGACTACGGGAATCATCGTGTTCTTCGTTTTTCTTCGACTGCGGCATTGCAGAATCAGGGTGAGGCAGAGCTTGTTTTTGGTCAAGCGGATATTTTCTCGAATGGTCGTGATCGCGGTGCTACCGTTAATGTCAACACATTAGATAACCCTGTTGCAGTGGCTGTTGATGCATAAGGTAATTTATTTGTGGTCGATCAAGGAAATAATAGAGTTCTTCGATTCAATTCTGCTCATACCATTACAACCAATGGACCTGATGCCAATGTCGTCTTTGGACAGCAAAACTTTACATCGCAGTCCTCCAATACTCCGACTCTCTCAGCGGCAACTTTAAATAGTCCTTGGGCAGTGGCTGTAGATACACAAGGAAATCTCTATGTAGCAGATGCAAGCAATCATCGTGTTTTACGGTACAATAATGGAAGTACAACAACAACGAATGGTAATAATGCCGACATAGTCTTTGGTCAGCCGGATATGGTTTCGGGATCAAGCAATATGGGTACATCGCCAAGTGCCAGTACTTTAAATTCTCCAAGGGGTGTCGCCCTTGATGGTGCAGGAAATCTCTTTATTTCTGATAGAAGTAACAACAGAGTGCTTCGAGTACCGAATGCTCCAACAGCAACAAGTACGAGTACAGCGGCTACCATTGTATTCGGACAAACAAGTATGATCGGTACATCCAGCGATGCCGGAGGACGATCTGCCGCTACCTTGAGTAATCCAGTACATCTGACTATAAACAATGGGAGTCTCTATGTTTTAGACGCAGGTAATCATCGTGTCATGCGTTTTGATAATGTTGTTAATAAAACGACCGGTGCTACTGCTGAAGTCATTTTTGGGCAACAAGACGCTACTTCAGGTTTTTCTAATACTCCGACACGCTCTGCCTCAACATTCAGTAGCCCTATCGGAATAGCAGTAGATGGTGCAGGAAATCTTTTTGTAGGCGATGCAAGTAATCGACGCGTAACACGCTTTGCTAATGCTTCGTCCGCAGGAACAGGTGTGTCGGCAGTCTCCGTATTAGGGCAACCAAGCTTTACGAGTACGATAAACAACTTTAACGGTGGAAGACCACTTAATCGACCTTTTGGGAATTTGGCTATTGATCAACGTAATGGTAAAGCATATTTAGCAGATTTCAATAATCATCGTGTATTGCGTTATGCTTTAGCAGATCTCCAGACGAATAACCCCACGCCTGATCTTATTTTTGGTCAAACTGGTATTGAACAAATTTCTTCCAATAGAGGTGGTTCAGCCGCGGCAAATACATTGGCAAACCCTCGAGCTGTGGCAGTAGATGCTAATGGTACACTCTACATTGCCGAAGAGCAAAATCACAGAGTGCTTCGCTTTAATAATGCTCATCTCATTACGGAGAATGGACCGAATGCCGATGGTGTGTATGGGCAAGCTAACTTTACGAATAGCTTTTCGAATTTTAATACAGGTAGTATGGGCATTGATAATGCTAATCCAAGAAGAAGTCTCTTCCAGCCAAGTGGAGTTGCGATTGATGCACAGGGCAATCTTTTTGTCGCAGATTATTCGAATAATCGTGTGTTGCGTTTCAATAATGCCGCTAATAGATCATCTGAGGCAGAAGCCGATATTGTTTTTGGACAAAGTGATTTTACTTCTCGTGGCGATGCCGTAACACAAACAGGATTTACAAATCCTTTTTGCGTGGCTGTCGATAATTTTGGCAATCTCTATGTTGCTGACGCCAATGGCAGACGTGCCCTACGGTTTAATAGTGCAAGCACAACTACGACCAATGGTAATCAAGCCAATGCTGTATGGGGGCAAAATAGCTTTACAGCAAATACTAATCTCTCCGGCACACAAAATGGCTTGGGATCTGCTTTTGCCGTATTTGTAGATCAGGGAGGAAATTTATACGTGGCGGATCAACCCGGTCATCGTGTTGTGCGCTATGCCAATGCTTCAACGGCGACCGGCTCTGCGCAACCCAATGCCAATCTTGTTCTTGGTCAACCAGACTTCACCGGAACAGCCCTCAACAATGGTGGCATTTCTGCGGCAACGATGAATAATCCGAGTGGCGTTGCTCTTGATGCCGCGGGAAATCTCTATGTTACCGATGCAACAAATAATCGGTTGTTACGCTTTCCGGGTATTGGTCCTGTGCAAACACAAACCTTATCTCTTTCAACAACATCGTTGAATTTTGGTACGATAGCAGTGGGTGCA
>DHLT01000112.1:22789-23622 GCA_002405405.1 Ignavibacteria bacterium UBA4661
AATTTTGGTACGATAGCAGTGGTTGCCACAGCGGATTTGACTGTAACGATTACCAGCGTGAATCAAGTCAATAACCCAACACTGACAGCCAATAGTACTGCGTTTATCGTATCGAATGGTGGATCTTTTCTTACATCAACAACGGTAAATTCTACGCTTGGTGGTACAGCGACTATTCGCTTTACACCACAAGCGGTGGGTACATTTACTAGTACCATTACTATTACCCAAGGAACATCAACTGCAACTATCAATGTTTCCGGTCAAGCTATTGCCGTTGCAACGCCCACTATTACGAGTATTTCCGGCACAACTGCATCGGGGTGTGTCATTACATGGGGATCTGCACAAAATGCTACGGGCTATGTTGTAGAAATTGCAACCGATCAAAACTTTGCGAATATCGTGAGTACCAATACACTTGGAAATGTTCTGACACTGACCGCAACAGGTCTGAATGGTAATACCACATACTTCGTTCGTGTGCGGGGTACAAATGCAAATGGTGCTAGTGCGAATAGTACATCGGTGAGTTTCCTGACATTACCTTCGATGATACTAACGGCATCAACAACGGGTCTAACACCGACCAGTTTTGTTGCGAATTGGTTATCACCCGGGGGAACCGGAGCATTGACATATCAAGTAGATGTATCGCTGAGCAATAGCTTCAATTCATTTGTAGCAGGATACAATAGTCTTGTGGTTAGTAGTACAAGTCAATCGATTACAGGACTAACATCCGGCACAACATATTTTTGGCGAGTGCGAGCAGTCAATGCAAGCGGTATTGGTGTGAGTAGCGCAGTGTTGTCGGTATTAGTGCCACAACT
>DHLT01000112.1:23754-26261 GCA_002405405.1 Ignavibacteria bacterium UBA4661
GTGCCACAACTACCAATACTGACGAGTTTTTCGCCGAAACCGATAGCACAAGGTCAAGTACTCACACTTTTGGGAAATAATTTTGTCGCGCCGATGACTGTGAATATCAATGGTGTGAATATCACTGCTACTGTGGCATCACTCTCACAAGCAAGTATTGTTATCCCGAATACTTTTGTCGGCACAACAACCGTGTCCATCACAACGCCGGGTGGAAGTGCTACGAGCAGTAGTTCCTTGACCATTATTGCACCTCCTACGATTACGGTCGTTTCGCCCGCATCGATCTTTGTACCTTCGCAAGGTGTGAACACTATCATTGCATTAAGCGGGACAAATCTTAATGCGCCCAGTGCTGTTACGGTAACACAGCGTGGTGCAAATGGCAGTGTGATAGGAATAACATCAATCTTAGGAATGATTACATCCTCTTCGGCAACACAAATTGTTGTCAGTCTGCCTTCAACTATGCTCAGTATTGTAGGGCAATACACTTTCACAGTAACCAATCTTGCCGGTAGTGCAAGCGGTGTCTTCAATATCAACTTGCCACCACCAACGATCACGGATTTACAACCGAGAATCTTCGCGGTAGGGCAAACGGTAACGATTACGGGAACAAATTTCTTGGGCGCAAGCGTGGTTACTCTTGGTGGCGTGAATCTGACGAACTTCACGGTGGTGAATGCAAATACGATTACAGCCATAGTGAGCGGTGCGCCGAGTAGTGGCGTTGTAACGGTGCAAACAGGGAGCGGTATTGCACAGGCGGAATTCAATTATAGTTTTATTGCTACTCCAACATTGAGTGTCAATCCGAATCGGCTTGCTATTACTCCGATTACAACAAGTCGCCAACCAGTCGTGCTGACATTGACGGGGAATAACCTCATGCTCCCAAGCACAACAGGCGCACTGCAAGTTGCATCATTAACGTTGATCCGTCCGAATAACGGTGGTAGTATTGGTTTAAATTCTCTCATCGTGAATCCCTTTAATCTAACGTTATCTTCAAGGGTAATATAGGTTACTATCCCGTTTGATCAGTTATCGGTAGTAGGCGTGTACACGATCAGCGCAACAACAATCGGTGGAACAGCAAGTACAAGTGTGGAGGTTTTCCAAGATCGTTTTGGTGTGAGTGGTACGGTGCGTAGAACCGATGTGCCGAATGCGGGCACAGACATGTCGGGAATTGTGGTAACGCTCACAGGAGCAGGAGGTACATTTACAGCAACCACAGCAGTCGATGGCACATACAGCATGACAAATGTGCCGATAGGTGCCTATACCGTGAGCTACACGAGTAATCGCTTTTTCATTAGCCCGCAGGGTAGTAGTGTGAGTGTCAGCGGTACAACGGTAATCCCGAATCCCGATGTGGTACGCTTGGTGCTGTTTAATATCACAGGCAGTGTGAGCTTTGTAGGCTTGGATGGCAGTGTGAATGCAACGCCGCAAGCAGAGATAAACTTTGCCAATACCACGAATACAGTACGGGGGCGAGTGTTTGGGGATGGACAAGGGAATTTCCGCATTAGCAATATCCCAGTTGGACGGTATGTATTGACGGTGGCAAGCACAGCGGCAACATATTTCCCGTTGAATGTAACGATAACGGATCGAGATATAAATTTGGATGGTGGTTTGTTGCGGGGTTCGAGTGTGAATCGGAATGTGGCGACAAGCGCAACGGTGGCAGTGCAAGGGAGTGCGAACATAGCAAATGTAACGCAAGAGTTTAATCAGATACCTGCAACGGCAGGGAATATCATTGTGATTGTGAGTCGGATACCGGATGTCGATCAAGCGGACTTGGTGCTATTGAGTACAGCAACGGTGAATGTAACGCAAGGTCGATATGTTGGTACAGACAAAGAAGAGCAAGTGATTCTGTATGCACAGCCGATACAGCAAGGTGTACATAGCAAGGGTGATAATCTGCAACAAGTACAACAAGGCGGTCGGATAGTAGGACTTGGCGACACGGTATTTCTGCGCGATATTCAAGCAGGACGATTGATCTTCCGCCCGAAGATTGAGTTACAGCGTAATGATACGATACGGTTTAATGTAACGTACACGTTTGGCGGTAGTGCGGTAGTGAATAATGTGATAGCGATACGATTCACGATCACACGGCGACCACCGCAGTTGCGCGCCTTGACAAACTTACCGGAGGTAGTAGCACGGATGAATGAGCGACCGGGAGTGCAGTGGTTTGTATCGGATTTAGGAGGCAGTTATGATTTTGACGGAGTGGATTCGATACGGATTATTCGTGTGGTGTCGAGTAATGAGGGCTTGATTCGCGCGAGTAATTTGGTGTTTAGTCAGTTTGATCGTGGTCGTTGGTTGATGACGATGCCATTAGAGCGCAACACAACGGGTACAGCGGTGATTACCTCGACCTTCACGTTGAACTTGGGTGGATTTGTAGAAACGACCACGCAGAGTGTACGATTGACGGTAACCCCCGCAAGCAGTGTTGTGCTACCGATACAAGA
>DHLT01000158.1 GCA_002405405.1 Ignavibacteria bacterium UBA4661
AGACTTGACTCTTATTAGTTGGATCTTCGGTAAATTGGTCGATCGTAGCATGGAAGTAACTCCGTTGTATTGCTTACCAACTCTTCTTTTACCTCCACCTTTCAATCCCCTTCTGCAAGCCGTTTCAATTTCTGCTGTATTAACACCAGTGATGATAGGTATAGGCACATATCAAGTTGGGCGTTATCATTACACCGGAAAAGACGATATAGTCTATGGTGGATATCATAAAAACAGTTGCCTCTGCGGTGGTACAACTCCAACATGGCATCCGGACTTAGGGCAGATGTGTAGCCCCGAGGTGGTCATAAGCGGACCTATCTGCTTGAACGTAGGGCAACCCGGAATGTTTTCATTAGGAACCAATCTAGATTCCTCGGCATTAGGTATCATGTGGTACTACAATGGCGTTGCCGTAGGCAGTGGCAGTAGCATTGTGTTCGGACCTACCCAGTCGGGGCAACTGACCGCTGTTCGTGATGGTTGTGTTATTCGACCATTGAATATTTTTACATCTCCTGCGCAACCAGCCGTACCTGCTGTTGCCATGGTAAATGACCGCCCTTGTCGTGGTGCTGTTTTGTCGTATGGTGTTATCAATCAGTCTTGTGGTGTTGAATACACATGGCGCGATGATGCGGGGAATATCTTGGGGACAGGTCCAAGTATCACTGCGCAAACAGGAGCGAGCCAGTTTTGTGCGAACGTTACTGCTACGAATCCTGTATCAGGATTGAGTAGCACCTCGCGTACATGTTTTGACCTGACAGAGTGTAGTGGCAATGGTGGGCTTTCGGTGATTCGCCTGCCGGAGTTGGACCGTAAGCACAAAAACATTGTCCGCTTGATACCAAGCCCTGCTTCGGACGAACTCACTATTGAGTGTACAGAGTCAGGTTGGATGAGAGCGCAGATTATCGATGGCTTGGGGCAGGTTCTCTCCGAAGTGCGATTTAAAGACCGTACCGTCAAGATTGATGTGTCGAAGATGGTAACCGGAGCATACATAGTACGTGTTATCAATGAGCAGGGCATGACGACTATTCAGCCACTCTTGATTGCAAAATAGTTGTATAGGTATAAATAGGGTTTCTCTTTTGAAAACTGTAGGGGTAGAAGATTTTCTGCCCCTATTGATTTTGGGGAGGCACTAAGCCGTCCGCTGAACCTATCGAAGTGACCAAGTAATATGTTGCGGCTTGTCACCAGTTTTCAAATCTCTATACAACCCTTCAATACAAGATGCGCACCTTGATGGTGTTGTCCACTTTGCTTAAATCATCGAAGAG
Organism: Ignavibacteria bacterium UBA4661; assembly: GCA_002405405.1. Classification (GTDB taxonomy): domain Bacteria; phylum Bacteroidota; class Ignavibacteria; order Kapaibacteriales; family UBA4661; genus UBA4661. The sequence goes on from DHLT01000158.1 coordinate 1,290, forward strand.
CGATGCCTTGTATTGAGCATCGACATCGGCAATTACATAGCCGATGGTCTCGGTTGTGCTAAGGTATTGTGCTACGACATTGACTTGATTGTTACCAAAAATGGTATTGAGTTTCGACAATACACCCGGCACATTGTTGTGAATATGCAGGAGCCGATGCGTATTAGCAAGTGGGGGCAATTGAATGCGCGGGAAATTTACGCTTGTGAATGTACTCCCCGTTTCCAAATACTCAATCATTTTGGAGGAGACAAAATCACCGATATTGCGCTGTGCTTCTTCGGTACTGCCACCAATATGGGGGGTGAGCAGAACATTCGGCAAACCTTGCAGAGGCGACACGAATTTCTCATCGGTGCCGCGTGGCTCTGTTGGGAACACATCAACACCGGCACCGGCAATTTTGCCGGAAAGAATATGCTTGCGAAGTGCATCAATATCGACAATGTGTCCGCGACTTAAATTCAAAAAGAGAACACCGTCTTTCATCATCGTGAATTGTGTGTCACCAATCAGATTGGCGTTTTCTTTGCGACCATCGACATGAATCGTTACCACATCGGCGATATTCAGCACCTCTTCGAGTGTGTCCATTTTGATGGCATTCCCAATACTGAGTTTGTCCACGACATCGTAGTAATACACTTGCATGCCAAGCGATTCAGCCAGCAACGAAACTTGTGTGCCGATATTGCCATAGCCGATAATACCGAGTTTCTTACCACGTACTTCGTAGCATCCTGCGCTGGCTTTATCCCACTCGCCGCGATGCGCCATTTCGATTTTGTTGTACAGTTTGCGAATGAGGACAATGATTTCACCAATGGCAAGTTCAGCAACAGAGCGCGTATTGCTGTACGGTGCATTGAATGCCGCAATGCCGGCACGTGCAGTCGCATCGAGATCAATTTGATTCGTGCCAATGCAGTATGCACCAATAGCAAGAAGTTCATCGGCATTCTCTAAGACTTTTGGTGTGATATTCGTCCGCGAACGGATGCCGAGCAGAGAAACGCCTTTGATTGCCTCGCGGAGTTCATCTTGTGAAAATGCACGGTCATGTGCCTCGACTGTGAATCCTTTTTTGCGGAGCAAATCAATACCACTTTGGTTGATTTTTTCGAGAAGAAGTGCTTTCATAGTGTTGTTGTGTTGTGAAAAAAAATTATCGATATACAGGAGAGAATACTTTGCTTATCCGAAGAGTTGCTCAAACGACTGCAACTCAAAGCAGTGTTTGCCATCGACTTGTGCGAGAACTTTTTCGCGGGCGATATTTTCCGTAAATGCAAAAAAGACATCGGCACAATTGGAGCGTTTGACTTGGTAATCGCTGAAGCCATCGCCAATCATCCACAAAGGGCGCGGAAGATGCATTTCTTGCAACGCCAATGTTTTGCCATCGTCTTGTGAAAGCGGTAAGGAAGTATCAACACCAACAATCCAGCCCTCTGCATCATACACAAAACGATTCGCAATGATATGCGATTCCTCAATCCCAAAACGGTGCATCACGGGCGCGATGAATTCCGTAAAACCACCCGACATCACATAGATGCGACTACTGAGTGTACGGATCTGTTGTTCGACAGCCAGAAAGGAGGGTGTGATGAGCGTGTGCAATTGCTCGATGAGCGGTGTAAGGTGATCGCGGTGCGCTTTCAAGAGAGCAATGCGCTCTTGCAATGCTCGGTCGAAGGGAAGTTCGCCACTCATAGCTTGATTGGTCAGTGTACATATTGTTTGTCTGCGCTCCGCACGATCAGGAGCATCGGCAAGCGCAATGTCGGCAAGTAATTCCAATGATTCTTCGCAGATAATTGTGCTGTCGAAATCCATGACCAATGTTGAACAGTGGTCAAGATTGGGCATGGATGCTTTGTTGAATGTAGAAAGTGTTGTTGATATCATGAGGTGTCTTTATACTTCTAAAGCAATTTCGGATTCAAGGAGTTGGCGTGTATACATATCGGCATAATAACCATTCTGCGCGAGCAATTCTTCATGCGTGCCAAGTTCGGCAATCGCTCCATCATGCAGCACAATAATGCGGTCAGCATGTTTGACCGTTGAGATGCGATGTGCTATAATCAGCGATGTGCGGTTCTTCATGATTGATTTCAAGCCTTGCAAAATGCGCTCTTCTGTTTCGGTATCTACTGCTGAGAGAGCATCATCAAAAATCAAAATCGAGGGCTTGCGAATAATAGCACGAGCAATCGCTGTACGCTGTTTCTGTCCGCCCGACAGTGTAATGCCACGTTCACCAACAACGGTTTCGTAGCCATCGGGGAAATTGACCACATTGTCATAAAGTTGAGCGAGTGTGCTTGCTTCGATGATATCATCCAGTGATGCACTCTCTTTACCCAAACGGATATTATTGGCAATCGTTTCGGAAAAGAGAAAAGACTCTTGTGGTACAATCGAAATATGATGACGCAACACACTGAGCGGAATTGAACGAATATCATGTCCATCAATCAAAATCGTTCCACCGGTTGCATCAAACAAACGTGGCAGAAGATTCACGAGCGAAGACTTACCTGAGCCTGTTTCGCCAACGATACCAATGGTTTCACCGGCATGAATATGAAAAGTGATGTTGCGTAGAATGGTCGGATAATCAGGGCGGTAGCGGAAACTCATATCACGAAATTCAATGTCGCCTTTCAGCGTCGTGATTGTTGAATCTGTTTGTTCCGTATCGCTGATATCCACCGGTTCGTCGAAAATCATACCAATACGCTTGGTTGATGCCGAAGCACGCTGAACAAGATTCGTCACCCATCCCACAGCAACCACAGGCCATGTCAATTGATTGAGATAAATAAAAAACTGCGTCAATTCACCAATTGTCGCACGATCATGGATGATCGCATATCCACC
>DHLT01000281.1 GCA_002405405.1 Ignavibacteria bacterium UBA4661
CATCTTCGCCCAAAATTAATCCTTGGTGAAAGAGTGTAGCAAAAGGTTCTTTGGTAGAAACAATGCCATAGTCAAAAAGCACTTTATGCCAAAAGCGCGCATAGAGTAGGTGCAGGACAGCATGTTCGGCTCCACCAACATACAGATCGACGCCACCAATGTCGGGATTACTTCCCATCCAGTAATGTTCTTTCTTCGGCTCGAAAATATTGTCTGTATTATGGGGATCAAGATAGCGTAAGTAGTACCAACAAGAACCTGCCCATTGGGGCATCGTATTGGTTTCGAGGCGACCATGTTTGCCGGTTTTTTTGTCGATAAAATTTACCCATGTTTCGACTTTGGCGAGAGGCGATTCACCTGTACCGGCAGGTTGAAAATCTTGAACATCAGGCAAAGTCAGTGGCAATTCATCAAGGTCTAAGGAACGTTTTGTACCGTCGTCAAAAAAGATAATCGGCACGGGTTCGCCCCAATAGCGTTGGCGTGAGAAGAGCCAATCACGCAGTTTGTATTGAATTTTCTTCGACCCATGACCATGAGCCACAAGCCAGTCGGTCATGAGAAGTTTTGCAGTATTGGAGGGAATGCCATTGAGTGAAATGCTGTCATTAGCGGAATTAATTGCCACACCATTAGCGTAGTCATCAAAGGCAGTTGCTTGTGTATCCCATGATGAGCCATCAACGGGTGCTATGATTGAGGGAATTGGGAGTTGGTATTTGGTTGCAAAGGCATGATCGCGGACATCGCCTGCAGGAACGCCCATGACGGAACCGGTACCATAATTTGATAACACATAGTCGGCAATCCAGACAGGAACATGTTCGCCATTAGCAGGATTGATAGCATACGCACCGGTCGGTACACCGGTTTTGTCCTTAGTTAATTCTGTCCGCTCTAAGTCGCTTTTAGCAATGGCTTGGAGTTGATATGCTTGTACAGCATCGCGTTGTGTATCGGTTGTGAGCACATCCACCAACGCATGGTCGGGAGCAAGTACCAAATACGACACTCCAAAAATAGTATCTGGTCGTGTCGTGAAAACACGGATCGAAGCATTATGACCAATGACAGTAAAATCAACTTCCGCACCAACACTCTTACCGATCCAATTTTTTTGCATCTCTAAAGTGGATTGAGGCCAAGAAATCAAATCTAAATCAGTCAGCAAGCGTTCGGCATATTCCGTGATACGGAGCATCCATTGGCGCATTGGTTTGCGGACAACCGTATGACCTTTATTTTTCCATTCATCGACTTCTTCATTGGCAAGCACTGTGCCGAGATCCTCGCACCACCACACGGGAATTTCCGTAACAAAAGCAAGACGTTTGCTGTCTTTGTATGCTTCGATAGCAAGCGGATCAGTCAGATCAGACGGAATCGGGAGTTCGTCAATCGAACGTGCTTTTTCGGCAGAATGGTCATACCATGAGTTGTAGATTTTTAAGAAAATCCACTGCGTCCATTTGTAGTAATCGGGGTGGGTGGTATTGATTTCACGCGACCAATCATAGCTGAACCCTATTGACTGCATTTGTCGGCGAAAGTTATTTACATTGTCTTCTGTTGCTTTCGCAGGGTGAATGCCTGTTTTCATCGAATAGCGTTCGGTGGGCAAACCAAAGGCATCCCAACCCATCGGGTGCAGAACATTCCATCCTTTCATGCGCTTGTAGCGCGCAATAATATCTGTTGCCGTATATCCTTCAGGATGCCCTACATGCAAACCTGCACCGCTCGGATAGGGGAACATATCGAGTATATAATACTTCGGTTTGTCGAATGTTTCGGGTGTTTTGAAAGTATGATGTGTCTGCCAATACGACTGCCACGATGCTTCGATAGAACGAAATGGATAAGCCATGAGAACCTGAGAAATATGAAACAAAATAAAAAGTCGTCAAAGAAGATCGCGAAAATACGACAATGTGCGACAAAGCAGATGATTGTATGCCATTAAGGAATATACTTTTCGATATCAAGAAGTGTATCACACCACATGCGCTCACGTTCGTCATTGGTGGCAAGAATAACGATACCACCTCGTTTGGCATGTCGACGAATAATTTGCTCAACAAGTGTATATCCTTCATCGTCAAGATTGGAACACGGTTCATCAAGAATCAAAAAGGATGGGTTCAACGCAATAGCTATTGCACATTTCATGCGTTGTAGTAAACCCGATGAGAATGTGCTAATGCGATCGGAGCGCCGATGTGATAATCCTACAGATTGAATAACAAGATCTGCCATGCTTATATTAAAGGTAACACCATGTAAATCAGCATGAATCTGTAAATGTTCTATCGGGGTGAATTCATCATACAGCGCGATGTAGGGCGCGACAAAGCCAATCGAACGGTACAGATGCTCACGTGCAATGCTTTGCCCATCAATGCGATGCGTTACTGTGCCTTCTGCGGGGAGTAGGACACCACTCAGCATTTTGAGTAAAGGAGATTTCCCGCGTCCATTTCTTCCAATTATGCCTGTAATCATACCACCATGAAGTGTTGCCGTAAGATTTCGCCAAATCGTGCTTCGACCAAATCGTGCCGTTATGGTCGCGATTTCAATCTCAATCAAAGGAAAAGACGATTCCGATGGGGAACCCGAAAAAGGGAAATTCGATTTATTCATGTGGCACTCCTATTTCTTGAGGCACTCCAATCGATCGAACACGCCCTTCTTTAATGCGAATCGTACCGCCAGTATGATGAAGTGCTACTGCCTGTTGCAGACATGCCGTAAGGGTATCGTAAGTGAGCGCGTGACCAATTGCAAAAAATGATGATGCGGTTAAGGATTTTTCTTGCGCTCTAACAATCGGAGTAAAATCCCATGCACCGCATACATAGTTTGCGATATACTCTTCAGTCGTTGATGAGTCAAAAGGCGAAGGCGTGTAAATGCGCCCTTTGCACCGTAAAACCTGTGGTGGGAGAGCTGCCATAAGAGCATGAGCAACATCGAGAGTGAGTGGCTCCGTTAGTGTAATCTTAAATGCCGTAATGTTATCCTGTAAAAGATGTTCTTGCAAAGGGTTGAAGTGTTCGTCGAATGCATGCTGTTCAGCGAAAAGCAATGCACGATGTTCTGCGGACAGTTTACCATGATTCAGCCGCAGAATTGGGGCACGCGGATTCAGTTCAGCAATGAGTGCTAATGTTGCCTCATGTTCCATTGGAGTTGCACAATCATCACGTGAAAGAAGGATAATATTGGATGTTTGCACTTGATGTCGTGCAGTTGTCATCAGCCGCTGCTCAGCGGGAAAATTTTGTACATCAACAACGCATAGTGTCATTGTAATGGGAATGCCAAGTACTGCCATATCATAGCGCACTTGTATAGGGTCGGCAAGACCTGTCGCCTCAATAAAAATGCGTTCTGGGTTTTGCGGTAAAATTTCTTCTAAAGCTGTATGGAAATGTTCACATGCCGAACAGCATAGACAACCACCCGGCACATCAAGGACGAAGGTGCTCGTATCTCGAAGTAGAGCACCGTCAAAAACTTCAGTACCAAAATCATTGACAATCACGGCATTCCGATTGCCCAATATGGATGTGTGAAGGAGCTGTCGCAGAAATGTTGTTTTACCGCTACCAAGAAAACCGGTGATGAGAATAACAGGAGGAAAAGGCGTAGAATTGTCCATGAATATGAAAATGATATACAAGAGAAAAAAGAAGGTTTTGGAAAAATCTTGGAAATTTCCAAGCAATTTTTCAGAAATCAGTTGCGAAGCCCTATTGGAAAATTGTATCTTTCGCTTTCTCTAATTTCCGGTCGATAATTATCGGTTTCATCCTTATTGTTCTACGCAGTTACAACACACTGACAAGGAGACCACTATGAAACTATCAGAGTTCAAATTTAATGTTCCTAAGACTGCTGTCGCAAAATATCCTGCTGATCCGCGCGATTCGGCTAAAATGATGGTGCTCAATCGTGAAACGGGCGAAATGGCAGATCGCAAGTTTGCGAATATTCTTGACTACTTTGAGAAAGGGGATTGCTTGGTGGTCAATGACTCCAAGGTGTTTCCTGCGCGATTGTATGGTAAAAAAGAAAAAACTAATGCTAAGATTGAAGTCTTGCTATTGCGAGAGTTAAAAGCTGAAGACCGCATCTGGGATGTTATTGTTGATCCGGCACGTAAAGTACGAATTGGCAATAAAATTTATTTCGATGATAACAAGTTTTACT
>DHLT01000121.1 GCA_002405405.1 Ignavibacteria bacterium UBA4661
CTTCTCCTCTGTTCGATAATTTGCCTGTTACCGCTACAAACCCGTTACCATTTGTCTATTATGTGCATAGCTATTGCGTAGTACCAAATGCCTACACGAATGCAGAAACAGAGTATATTATGCCCTTTAGTGCTGGCTTGCAAAAAGATAATTTTTATGCACTGCAGTTTCATGCTGAAATTAGTGGGCATATTGGAGGGCAGATTTTGAAAAACTTTCTTATTCTGTAAGTAGACGTCTATGTAAAGAAGAATATTGCATTGCTCTTTTTAGCTGATACGACTATGGAACATTTCATCATTCGGCTTCTGAATTTTGGGGCACCGTCCTCACTGCGTACTAATCCTATGGGATTGCTACGTTATCGCACAGCCGCCGGAGCGACACTTCTCATGATGGGGATCATGGCAACTAGTAGTCTTTCGGCATTGGTGATGCAACGACAAGTTATTTTACAGATTTGTTTAGGTGGGTTGTTTCTTGCGGTTGTGGCATATGTGCTTCATGTTCGGGGCATGCAGAATATTGCCGGTTTTATTGCTTTGACAACCGCCCTTCTGTGCATCAGTGCCGTTGTTGTTGTTGTGCGAATGCAAGCAAATACTACGATGTATTTCTGCCTTCTGCCCATAGGTGTGTATTTGTACTATGGTTTAGAAAATTATCGAGCTATTATCGGTTTTACGTTACTATCGATTATACCTTATCTGGTATGGATTTTTGTTATGCCTCTTCAATTGAGCGAGTACTATCCAACCATATTCATCGCACGGTTTTGGAATATTTTTAACTTTCTTTCTACCATGCTTTCTATCGGTGCGGTACTGTATTTGTTTGCTCGAGAAGAATTAAACTCTAAAAATACAATGGCATATCAGTTGGCACTGATTGAAGAAAACCGAATGCGATTAGCAGAAAATGAAGCTAATCTCCATGCGATTGTACTCTCTCTTGATGATATCGTTTTTCAAATCGATTATCATTTGATCATTCGTAATGTTTGGTCCTCAAAGCGTTTGTCATTGTATGAAGATGCATTGGCAACAAAAGGTAAACATGTGGAGGATGTATTCCCTTCTGATATTTTGCCCAACTTGCAAGCATCACTTCGTCAGGCATTCGACCAGCAAGTATCAGCACAAATATCGTATTTCTTTTTGCCCACGAACGAATGGTATATGTTTCGCATTTCTCCAGTAACATTTATGTCGCAAAGCGGGGAGGAGCAAAATGCAAACATGCTCTCGCTACGCCAGCGTACTGCTTCAATTGTTGTATCGAACATCACTGAGGATAAAATCCGTGATGCAAAAACCGAATTAAATCGTCAGTTAGTAGAGTTAAATGAGCAACTGGAAGCACGCGTTGCAGAGCGTACCAAAGAACTGGATGATTCAAAAATGGAATTACAAATTCAAGTTGTTGAACGATGGATGGCAGAGCAAAAGCTTGCCGAAGCTTTAGGGCGTGAGCACACATTCAATGAAATGAAAACAAATTTGATTCAAATGCTTTCGCATCAATTCCGCACGCCCTTGACATATATCCAGAATGGTTTTGATTTTATTGATCTTGCGATGAAAAAAGCTAAACCGTTGTCGCCGGAAAAAATGGAACGTGTTATGCAGAGTGTTTCTGCCGGTATGGAGCAGATTGTTGATATGATTGATGGCGTGACATCCCTGATGACAGTGCAAACAGAACTTCTCAGCGAAAAGCCATCAGATTTCGATCTGACCAAGACGATGAATACAGTTCTATCGACTGTGAGCTACATCAGTTTTGCGCAAGAGCGTGTTAAGGTTCATATTGATGGAATGCCGGTGGCGCAATCCATAGCAGGTGCCGTACTGATTGTTATACGAGAACTTGTCAAAAATGCCTTGTTATATTCTCCAAAAGAGTCGCAGGTGTGTGTAGAGATTACCGAAGATATCATTGACTTTGAGGGTTTGGAATCAGCTGGTATTCGTGTTGTGGTAAGCGATCATGGCAAGGGAATACCCCAAGAGGAAGAAGAGAAAATCTTCGATTATTTCTACCGTGCCGGCGAACAGTCTGCGGTCGGCAGTGATCGTGCTCTTGGAATTGGTCTTGGTTTAGCAACATTTTGTACGCGACTGACACAGGGTTCATTGCGCTATGTCGCTCCATCAGCAGCAACCAATAACCGTACACAATTTGTTTTTGAGTTTCCTCAATTTATGACAACGTAAATACGAGTACAGCAACAAATATTTACTCTACCGACCACAAGTAAAAGTTGTAGTGCTCCGAAGCAAGTGTAAACCCTGCACGCGGGTAAAGAATATTTCCGATATGATTATCCTTGGCAGTTTCCAGTAGTAAACCACTCGCCTGCGTTGTGCGTGCAAGCTGTTTTGCACGATCAATAAGCATACGAGAAATACCTTGTCCTCGATAGTCTTCGCGGACATATAAATCATTTAAAAGCCACAATCGTTTCATTTGTGTTGATGAAAAAATCGGATATAACTGCGTAAAGCCTACAGCATGTTGTCGGTTAGGTATGTCCTTGTTAGCATAAGCGAGATAGACAATGCTTTCATTGCGCTCGAGGCGTTCACGAAGAAATGCTTCTGCTTGGTCAGGAGCTGACGGCTTTTTGTAGAACGCACGATATAATTCAAAAAGTTCTGTCAGTTCTGGAAGATTAGCTACATCAGCTTGATCAATAGAAATAGCTGCCATAAAAAAAACAAGAAAATGAATGCTTGCGATACAAGATCATGGTTGAATATACTGTGCTTGCAGAGCATTTAAGACTGTACGAGCGGCATGAAGGATATTGGTGCCGGGTCCGAAAATTTCTTTGACACCGGCTTTATATAAAGACTCATAATCTTGCTCAGGAATCACGCCACCGGCAATGACTATGATATCATCTGCTTGTTCATTCCGAAGTGCTGAAATGAGTTGAGGTACGAGAGTTTTGTGTCCAGCCGCAAGAGATGAAATCCCAACAACATGAACATCATTTTCAATAGCTTGGCGTGCGGCTTCTTCCGGTGTTTGAAAGAGTGGTCCGACATCTACATCAAAACCCATGTCAGCAAAGGCAGAGGCAATAATCCGTGCTCCGCGATCATGTCCATCCTGACCTAGTTTGCACACCAAAATACGTGGTCTGCGCCCTGTTGTTTTTGCGAATTCAGCAGTAGCAGATAGCATTGTTTTCATCTCGGCATTATCTCCGTACTCTTGCGCGTATACCCCTGAAATCGTCGGCACAGTTGCCTCATATCTCTTAAAAGCCTCTTCCATTGCAAATGAAATTTCACCCAATGTGGCACGTTTGCGAGCGGCATCAACAGCTAATTCCAAAAGATTACCATTTGTTTTAGCAGCAGAGTGTAAAGCTTGCAAAGCCGACTGAGTCGCTTCTTCATCACGCTCGGCACGGAGTTTTTGCAGGCGGGCAATTTGTGCATCACGCACAGCGGCATTGTCAACATCGAGAATGTCAATTTCAGTCTTTTGATCGGTGCGATATTTATTAACACCAACAATGACGAATTTTCCTTGATCGATGAGAGCTTGTCGGCGAGCAGCAGCTTCTTCAATTTTTCGTTTCGGCAAGCCTTGGATAATCGCTTGCGTCATGCCACCAAGATCGCGAACTTCCTGAATCAGAGTACGTGCTGACTGAGCAAGAGATAAAGTGAGATGTTCGATATAGTATGATCCGGCAAGTGTGTCGATAACATCGGGAATACGCGATTCCTCAGCAAGAATCAACTGCGTGTTGCGAGCAATACGTGCTGATGTTTCTGTGGGTAATGCAATTGCTT
>DHLT01000149.1 GCA_002405405.1 Ignavibacteria bacterium UBA4661
AAAGACGTATATTTCGAGTCTTTTTTTCAATACCCAAGATACACTCTTCATCATTCACATTTTCTTTTTTTTATGAGAAACTTTTCTTCTTTGCGTTTACGTGCTTTGTTGTTGCTCTGTGTAGGAGTTGGCATCTTTTCATCATTTTCTCTCTCAGCACAAGATTTAGCAAGTGCACAGAAGTTGATCAAAGAGGGTAAATTCACTACAGCACTACCTATACTTCTCGAACTTCATAAAAAAACACCGAAAGATTATGTTGTCATGTATGAAATCGGCTCCGTGTATTCAGAGCTTGATAAACCGGACTCAGCATTAAAATATTATACCAAAGCAGAAGATGAAGATAGTAACCCTATGACATATCGCGGTATGGCAGATGGTCTATCAGGCGTGGGGAAATTCAAGGAAGCATTGGTCTTTGCTGAAAAAGCAATCAAAAAAGATGACAAAGATATTTTGAATTATTTGGCATTTGCTCAGGTAATGATTGACTCCGTGGGTGATAAAAACACTGAACCAAACAACATGAAAGCGATTCAGGCGGCAGAGCAACGAATCTTAAAAGCACGTCAGATTAATGCTAATAGCGTCGATGTTGAAATCGCATATGGCAACTTGCAGTACTCGCAAAAAATTTATGAGCTTGCAAAAGATGCATATGAAAAAGCACTAAGCATTGATCCGACAATCATTAAGGCACGGGAGAACTTAGCAACTACGTACTATCGTATGGCAAATAAATCGACTGATAAACAAGAGTCGAACGAGCTTTTTGGTAAAGCATTGGTTGAGTGGGATAAACTCACGCGTTTGGACACCAATAATGCTCGTGCGTGGGCTGAGAAAGGCAAAATTCAGTATTTCGCAAAACAATATCGTGAGGCAATTAGCACACTCCGTCGTGCACAATCACTTGATCCCAATAATGTTGAGATTCGTTGGTTTTTGTCGAATTCAGCATTTGATTTGCTTGATCGTGAGAAAAAAGTGTATGACGAGAAATTGCTAGAGAATCTCAACTTTGTACAAACCAATCTGAAAGGACTGGAAAATTACTCACGGCGTGTTAGTCAAGACTTGGATTCACTTGGTAAAACGGTCGAGCTCATGTTAGCAAAAACTTATTACTATGAGCGCAAATTACCGCAAGCCGTAAAAGCCTTTGCCGATATCAAAAAAGCACGTGGTTTGAAGGATGATGATTTGAACTTGTACTCGAATGCGCTTATTAACAATGGCGATACAACAACGGCATTTAACAACTATTTTGAGACTATTGAGAAATATGGTCCTGCAAAGCAGTGTGGTTTGTTGAACCGTTTGGTAGGAGTAGCATATAACTTCAAGCGTTATGCTGATGTTATTCGCTTGGGACGTATGCGCATCGCAAGTTGTAATGATACAAATAATTTCAAAGTGCGTTACTTCATCGGATTAGCATACTATTCAATGGGTAATGCAGACTCAGCAATCATTGAGCTACGTGAAGTTATCAAGCAGGATTCGCTTGCTCTTGATGCACGTAATACGCTCATTTCCTGCTATGCTACGCTTGCCGCGAAATATCGTGAAGCAAAAGATACAAAGCTCGCTAAGGAACAAGAAACATTGTACAAAGATGAGTTAGAAAAAGCACGTCAAGTTGCTGTAACCGGTAATCCGAAACTTTCCAAACGAGCAATTGAACTTGTCTTCTTGGAGTTATGTCAAACAGCGACTAAGGATAAGCGTAATGCCGATAATAAGAAGTATGCGGCAGAGTGGATCAAAGTCAACCCTGCTTCGGAATTCGGTAATCTCTACATGGCTATTGGTTTTCAGGTTGATCAAAATAATACCGAAGCATGCAAGTACTGGAAAGAAGTGCTCAAGATCAATCCAAATAATAAGACAGCTCTTGAGCAGGCGAAAGATTTGGGCTGTAAGTAATTTTTACTAGTGGAAGTTTTAGAAGACCATGCAGACGGGAGTTTGCATGGTCTTTGTGTTTATATTTGCAGTCCTTTTTATCACAATTATTGTCTTATGTCGTCATTACTTTCTGAAATTAAACGTCGCAGAACGCTTGCGATTATTTCGCATCCTGATGCTGGGAAAACCACACTAACAGAGAAACTTTTGTTGTATTCGGGTGCTATCCGTAAAGCGGGTGCTGTAACCGGCGGCAAGCACAGTGCAACAACATCAGACTGGATGGCGATCGAGCAACAGCGTGGTATTTCGGTATCGTCGAGTGCGATGCGTGTTGAATATGATGGCTACTTACTGTCAATTCTTGATACGCCCGGTCACCAAGATTTCAGTGAAGATACTTACCGTACGCTTATGGCGGTCGATGCAGCAATTATGCTTATTGATGCGGGAAAAGGCGTCGAAACACAGACGATCAAACTTTTTAAGGTTTGTCGGGATCGAGGAATTCCAATTATTACATTTATCAACAAAATGGATCGTCCGGCGATGAGTCCATTTGAATTGATGGATAATGTCGAAAAGGTCTTGGGTATTGTACCAGTGCCGATGACATTCCCCGTTGGTGATGGGAGTGAGTTCCGCGGAGTCTATGAAATCGCCAGCAAGCAGTTTTATGCTTTTGAGCGCACTGTCGGTAATGCCTACAAAGCACCTGTAACGATTGCAGATCTCCATGATGAGAGCGTTAAAAATCGTATTGGTGCAAATCTTCATGCGCGGTTGGTCGAAGATTTAGAAATGGTTGAGCATGTTTTACCGACATTCAATCGTGAAGACTTTCTCCGAGAAAAACTAACACCTGTTTTCTTTGGAAGTGCGATTACAAATTTTGGTGTAGAAAACTTTTTACAACATGTCATTGAGCTTGCTCCTGAACCACAAGGTGTCATGACTTCCGAAGGTATGATAGAGCCACAAAGCGAGATATTTTCCGGCTTTATGTATAAAATGCAGGCAAACATGAAT
>DHLT01000168.1 GCA_002405405.1 Ignavibacteria bacterium UBA4661
CTTAACATGCCATATCTCCATGAACAAAATTGGGATGAAGAAATTCATCGCATGAAACAAGCAATTTTACGCACTCTTGCACAACATGGTATTGATGTTGAGCCGCATATTGTGTGCGAAAATATTATCACACCTGCAGCATTATACGAACGCTATCGAAGCAATAAAGGAAGTATTTATGGTATCTCGTCGAACTCACAGTTTTCGGCATTTCTTCGCCCTCCAAATCGAAGTCGAGACTTACACGGACTCTATTTCTGTGGTGGCTCATCTCATCCGGGCGGCGGCGTCCCCTTGGTGCTTCTATCCGGTATGATGGCAGCTCAACTTATCCATGAAGATGCAGGCGGTTCCCCCATACGTAATATCATGACAGACGACATATCATCATAGCAAATCATCGTAGCAAGAACCCATATTTATGGTTAACAAAAAAAATATCTTCATTATTTCCCTTATCGTCTTTGTGGACTTGCTTGCTTTTAGCATTACATTCCCCGTAATTCCCTATTATGTTGCCGAATTTAGTGTTGGCGCAAGTATGGTCGGTATACTATCAGCGATATATGCACTCGGACAATTTCTGTTTACACCGATTATTGGCAGACTCTCTGACCGTTTTGGTCGCAAACCACTCATTTTACTTTGTGTAGCTGGGAGTATTGCTGGCTATTCTTTTCTTGGTTTTGCACAAAACTTATGGATGCTCCTTATTGGAAAAATTATTGGTGGGATTCTCGGGTCAACTGTTTCGTTGGCATATACCTATACAAGCGACTGTACCGACGAATCTTCACGGGCGTATGGTATGGGCTATCTTGGCGCAGCATTTGGCGCGGCATTTACATTTGGCCCTGCCATTGGTGGCATCCTCAGCAAACATGGCTACACTTTGCCGATAAAAATTTCCGCATTACTGGCACTTTTGAATCTTGTCTTGGTGTTTATATTCTTACGGGAGCCGCAACGGAATACAAAGTCGGAACTATCAGTACAAAGCGTTGGTAATATTTTTACAAGTATCATCTATGCTTTTCGTATTCCTACGCTACGAAGTTTACTCCTGCAGTGGTTTCTTTTCAGCCTGGCATTTGCAACATTTCAAAGTAATATCGGACTCTTCAATAAGTATCATTTGCATCTGTCGCCCCGCGAATCAAGTGTAGTATTTGCAACCATTGGCATTCTTGTAACAATTGTGCAAGGAGGACTCGTAAAACGTCTGACACAACGTTATAACGAATCTACTTTATTGCTGATATGTTCGCTACTATTTACGATAACGCTCTTTCTTTGGGCAAATGTCTGGAACATGACGATTTTACTTATCTTGCTTGTACCATTGTGTTTTGCAGCATCTATGATAATTACATTGACTAACAGTATAATCAGCAAAGCAGGCACTGGGGACAACACGGGAAGTATTATTGGAGTCGCTGCCGGTTTAGATAATCTTACAAGGGCAGTAACAGCTCTCGGAGGCGGGTTGCTCATTGAGCATAGCGGAACAGCAGCACCAGGGATTGCTGCAGGCATAATCATGATTATCGCATCATGGGCAACATACAGACGTTTTTGGGAAGCAGAGTAAAAACGCCCTTATCATCTAGCACATTATTTTCTCTTTTTTCTTCTTTCATATCCATGAAGCACATTGCAATTATTGGCTCCGGCTTTGGTGGTTTAGCTGCCGGCATTCGCTTACGGGCGCGAGGATTCAAAGTAACGATTTTTGAAAAAAATGAACGTGTTGGTGGTCATGCCTCGCAGATTAAAACTAAAGGTTATACTTTCGACATGGGTCCGTCCCTCATCACCGCACCCGATATTATCCGCAACCTTTTTCAATCTGCTGGTAAGCGCGTTGAAGATTACATGGAGCTTTTTCATCTTGATCCATACTATCGCATTTATTTTCATGACAAAACATTTTTCGACTACACGGGCGACAGCGAACGCATGAAAGCAGAAATTGCCAAGTATAGCGCGGAAGATGCGCAGAACTATGATCGATTTATGCGTGATGCCAAAGGATTATATGATGCTGTCATTACCGAGGGACTTGGCTCTACCCCATTTATGGATATACCAACATTCCTCAGTTTTCTTCCCAAAGCTCTGAAACTCAATGCTTTATACCCTGCATATAGTTTTGTCAAAAAATATTTTACCAATTTTCGCACGCGCTTTACCTACTCGTTTCACCCACTCTTTATAGGAGCAAGTCCATTTACAGCGCCGGCTATGTATCTTATGATTCCCTATTTAGAAAAAGTTGGTGGTGTGTGGTTTTCTAAAGGCGGCATGTATGCTTTTATTCAAGCACTAGAAAAAGTGTTTCTTGAGATTGGCGGTGAAATTCGTACGAACAGCCCTGTTGATGAAATTATTATCGAGCATAGCAGAGCCAAAGCCATTCGGGTTCATCAAGAAATTATTAATGTTGATGCGG
Source organism: Ignavibacteria bacterium UBA4661 (assembly GCA_002405405.1). Lineage (GTDB taxonomy): Bacteria > Bacteroidota > Ignavibacteria > Kapaibacteriales > UBA4661 > UBA4661. The sequence continues at coordinate 2,453 of DHLT01000168.1, forward strand.
TCGTATCGAATGCGGACTTCAATCACACCAATCGTGCATTAATAAACCCGAAACACCGACGAGTGTGGACAGATCCTGCAGTCAACCGTTTAGACTACTCCATGGGTGCATTCTTGATGTATATTGGTACAAAAAAACAATATCCCGAGCTCTTACATCACACGCTTATACTGTCGGAACGCTATAAAGAACTTGTTGCCGATATTTTTGATAACAAGATTCTTCCTGAAGATTTTTCTATGTACCTGCACGTTCCTTCGCGGACCGATAGTGATATGGCTCCTCCGGGATGTGAAAGCATGTATGTTCTTATACCAGTAGCAAATCTTGCCAGTGGTATTCAGTGGGATGAAATCAAGCAGGCCTATGCCGACAAAGTCTTACAGTTTTTAGAAGAAGATTTTGGAATGCAGGACTTGCGAGCAAACATTGAAGTATTAGAGCTTTTTACACCGCAGGATTTTGCTGATACACGCAATAATTTTCTGGGAAGCGCGTGGGGTCTTGTACCGAAGTTAACACAGACCGCATATTGGCGACCACATAATCGCTATGAAGATATTGACAATGTATATTTGGTAGGAACAAGCACACATCCGGGAGCAGGCGTCCCTGGTGTATTGCTCACAGCTGAAACAACTGAAAAAGTAATTCTTGCCGATATGAAACCATAGTGAACTTCATGATTTTTGTTCTCGCTCTTTTTTTATAAAGCCATGCAAAAAATTACTGCCCATTTGCGACATAATGCTGATGTCCGTATTGCATTTGAGAATGCACGACGAATGACAAAGCATTATTCAAAAAGCTTTTACTTTTCAGCGAGCGTACTTCCACGTGAATGCCGCTGGGCAACATATGCTGTGTATGGTTTCTGTCGCTATGCCGATAATCTAGTGGATAATCCTCGTACACGTAGTATCGATGAGATTAAACATGAGGTCGATATGTTTGCTCATGAACTCCGCATTGCATATCGCACCGGCGAATCAGAGCATCCCATTATTCGCTCATTTGTAATCGCAGCACATGCCTATCATATTCCTATCGAATACCCACTTGATCTTCTGCGTGGTGTTGTTATGGATTTGGAGTATAATCGCTACGCCACCTATGATGAACTCTATGTGTTCTGTTATCGTGTTGCAGCAGTGGTAGGATTAATGATGACCTGTGTTTTGGGTTATTCAGATCCCTCGGCACTAGAATATGCGGAAAAAATGGGCGTTGCTATGCAACTCACCAATATTTTGCGCGATATTGAAGAAGATGCCGAACGTGGTAGGATTTATTTACCCATGGATGAATTAGAACGCTTTGGTGTCAGCGAAGATGATGTCTTCATGCGCAGAATGACACCGGAATTTCGTGCACTCATGCAATTCCAATCTACTCGCGCAGAACAACTTTATCGTGAAGCTGAGCCGGGTATTCTTATGCTTCCTGCTGAAACACGCTTTGCGATTTACTCTGCAAGCAAGATTTATCGAGGTATTCTACCTAAAATTCAAGCAAATGATTTTAATCCTTTTTGCGGTCGCGTATATGTACCCACCGGCAAAAAATTCAGCATTTTGCTTCGAGAGCTTGCAAGAACTCGTTTGCATATTTTACAGTCGCGCTTCAATATTGTATCCTAGCCTTTGTGATCTATGCACGCCATACTCGTCTTGCACAACTTATTTTTGTGCCATTCTTGCGATATCTATTTCGCAAACACGTACAAGATGTTACTATACTTGGCGAACTTCCACTTGTACCCCAAAACACACCTTTAGTTCTTGCTCCTAACCATTCATTATGGTGGGACGGCTTTATTGTGTATATGTTAAACCACTATCATTTCTAACGACCATTTCATGTGATGATGCTGGAAGAGCAATTACGTCGATACTGGTTTTTCCAACATGTCGGTGCATATTCTATTCGTCAAGAATCACCACGAAGTATTCTGGAATCTCTGCGCTATACACAAAAAATTTTTTCACAAACACCGGAAGCTTTAATAACAATATTTCCTCAAGGTGAGCAGTTACCATCACGTACTCGCCCACTCAAATGCAAACGTGGGATTGAGTCCTTGATTCGTTCATCACAGAATGATATAGCCGTTCTCCCTATCGGCATCCGAATGGAACATATTAATGATCCCCTACCCAATATCATCATCAATATCGGACGAGTTCGCATAACCTCTCAGTCTGCTCCTTATCCCACCGATGAATTGGAACATGATATAACCTACTTATTAGATGAAATCGACAGAGCAATTCTTCAAAAGGAAATTATGACAAGCATTGATTGGTAAATTTATCCATGTGCATTACTCTTGCATGTTTTTGAATTATTATGATAAATGATCTACTCGACATTCTGCAAAGCATCATATCGGTACAACTGTACATGATGCAAACATGTGAAATGCTTCTTGCTCTCCCCATGCTTGGTATCAGTAGTACCATATTTTTAACCACTGTATTCAATGCGCTAACAGCACCACGGCTATATGAATATCGGTTAGCCAGACAATTACGCGAAGATAAACTACCTTCTGTATCAGTCATGATTCCCGCTCGTAACGAAGCGCACAATATCGGCTTGTGTTTAGAAGACTTAGCAAAGCAAGATTATCCTCGTATGGAAATTATTGTTCTTGATGATGATTCAAGCGATAATACACGTGCCGTTATTGAAGAGTGTGCAGCAAAACTCTTCTAAAAACCAAATGCGCCCCGTTTCACCATAGTGCAAGGTGAGCCATTGCCAGAAGGAAGGAGAGGAAAAAACTGGGCTTGCCATCAGCTC
>DHLT01000249.1 GCA_002405405.1 Ignavibacteria bacterium UBA4661
TCAGATCGACGTGTATGATGAAATTCCCAAAGATCTTTTGGAACATGTCGAAGATGTTTTGCTCAACCGCCGTCCGGATGCAACGGAGCGCTTGGTTAATCTTGCCGAACGCTTTAAACAAGATGGTAGTGAAACAAATGAAATTAAACAAGAAGCAGAGTGGCGTTCAGCTGATGTTGAAGAGCGCTTAAAACATGCTTTAGTAAAAGGCATTACGGAATTTATCGACATAGACGTTGAAGAAGCCCGTTTGAAACTGGGTCGCCCATTGAACGTTATCGAAGGTCCACTGATGGCAGGAATGAATGTTGTTGGTGATCTTTTTGGTGCCGGAAAAATGTTTTTGCCACAAGTAGTCAAATCTGCACGTGTAATGAAAAAGGCAGTTGCGTACCTAACTCCATTTATGGAGGAGGAGAAAGCACGAGCCGGTAGCAGTGGTGCTAGTAATCAGGGAACAATTTTAATGGCAACCGTGAAGGGTGATGTCCATGACATTGGTAAAAATATCGTGGGTGTTGTTTTGGGATGCAACAATTATCGTGTCATTGATATTGGTGTTATGGTGCCTGCAGAGAAAATTCTCGAAACAGCGATTAGAGAGCAAGTCGATATTATCGGTCTGTCAGGGCTGATTACTCCTTCGCTTGATGAAATGGTGCATATTGCCAAAGAAATGCAGCGACGCAATATGACAACACCACTTCTTATCGGTGGTGCAACAACATCGCGTGTGCATACGGCAGTCAAAATTGCACCGCAATATAGTGGAACTGTGCTCCATGTCCTGGATGCTTCGCGTGCAGTACCTGTTGCGGGTTCGCTTATTTCGCCGGAGCAACGTCAACAATTTGCAGAAACTGTCAAAGCAGAATATAATTCAATTAGAGAAGATTACAGTCGCCGTTCACAAGAGAAAAACCTTGTTGAATTAGAGTCAGCGCGTGCGAATAAATTGGAGCTCTGGTCATAATTTTTTTTGAATGTTTTCAGAGAGTGTGCGATGCCGAAAGAGATTACTCATTGGTTGATTGCAGAGCAAGCTGTGGAGCGACTATCAGCCGATTCACTGCTTGGTACATCGGCGCGCTCCGCTATGAATGTTGTTCGGCTTGGAGCAATTTTTCATGATGTGTTATATTATCTTACAGATATCCCTATACGACATCCGGCGCGTCAATTGCCGGACACACTGCATGGAGTAATGGGAAGCGATACGTACAAAGTGATTCGTGCTCTTGCACAAGCATACTATCACCACCGTGATATACCGCACATATTGGCATTCTTAGTTGGGGTTATGTCCCATATTCAAGCTGATATCGTGTTCCATCCGATGGTGTATTATGTGTCGGGAAATCCTTTTGATCGTGCAACAAAATCCCATGCAACGCGCCATCATCGTTCTTTTGAGTCGGTTATAGACATGATTGTGTCGAATGGTACTCATACTGAGAAGAAATTTCATTTACGGCAGTTTTTGCGCTCAGCAGAAACAGATCTCTCAATCTTATGTCGTGCGTTGTATCAGGGATTTACGACTATGCCTGAAGAAACATTAGCTCGTCATACCATGCGAGCCTATCAGCGATTAGGAGTTATTCGTACACTCGAAATGTCATCTGCTATGAACGCTTTTCATCGTGCAATGAAGTCGTTACTGCCGGCATCGCTTCGTGAGGTTTTATGTCTTGTGTATGATAAAGTCTTACTTGCTTCTGCGTACCGGCAGGGTATTCACCGCTCTGCAATAATTGACTATCATCATCCGGTCGATAATTCGACTCAAGCACAGAGTATCGAAAGTATGATGGAAGAAGCTATTCAGCGCACCGTAGCTTTGTGTAAGCAAGTTGAAAATGATCTTACTGATTTTGCTCCGGTCTTGGAATACGAGCGCGGTGCATCGCTCGAAACAGGTATGATCGGTGTCAAGATTCGGCAAATGATGTATTTCCGTGAAAAACCATTGCTTGCCATGTATTAAGCCACGAGATCTTCGAGAACTTATTGGTAGCTCTTTATTACAAGGTCTGCAACATCTTGTGCACAGCCCCATGACAATGTTACCCCTGAACCGCCATGACCATAGTTGTGAATAACCGTCTTGTTGTGGATCATCTCCTTTCCCAAGCGAATACTTGTTCTGCCCGGACGTAATCCTGTGCGGTAGATGTACACTTCGGGAGCAAACAATTTTGGTTCAAAGTCAGGCAGAGCGGTCAGAATACCTTCATAGTACTCTTGTTTCGGTTGTGCAAAGAATTCTTCTTCTGCCTTGGTGGCGGAGGATGAACATTCGAATGCCGTACCCCCGATAATAATATCCTGTTCACGCGCGATAGTGTAGCGCGGATAGTTGGGATGTGAATCTTGAATAACCGATCGTTGCAAGCCGATATTTCTGGCAATCAGAATATCACCACGAATGCCAAACATATTGGTATCGTTGAGTAAATGCTTTGCACCGAGTCCGGTGCAATTCACCAGAATTGTCTGTTGGGGCATAAGCAAGAGGATGTCGTCGAGTGTCAGTACTTC
>DHLT01000057.1 GCA_002405405.1 Ignavibacteria bacterium UBA4661
AGGACGTTGAATTATACGCAACAATACATTGTGGTCTGCATTTATGCTCGAACTTGATGGTACGACGATTTTGATTGGTGGTGATTCCGGCTATGATACCCACTTTCGAGAGATTGGTAAGCGTTTTCCGGTGATTGATTTCGCTCTTATCGAAAGCGGACAATATGGCAAGAACTGGCCTCTGATTCATGGTACACCGGAAGAAGGCGTACAAGCAACGCAGGATATGCATGTATCTGTTGCCATGCCCGTGCATTGGGCAAAGTTTGAACTTGCTAATCATGCCTGGAATGAGCCTATTCAACGCTTCATTCATTCTGCTAAAAACCACAACCAAGCTATTATTACACCACGTATTGGTGAAGCTGTACCGATACACAAGTATTCTGCACAGCCTAATTTTATGATGCCAACAGATTTATGGTGGGAGTAACAACAGTAAATTACTAAGCTACTCCACGCGTACACTGCCAATAAATTCAATTTCGGTATCAGAGGGTAACTCGGTAAAACTAATAACACTAACAGTAGGGAAAGCAGTCTTAATCATGCGATAAAAATAAGGGCGTACAGTCGCGGCAGTTATGACAATCGGTGCATAGCCCGATAAGCTGATTTCATCAACACTATTGGTTAGTGTTGTTTGAATCGATTGCAAAATATTATTAGGCAATCCTAAGGTCGGGCTGACAACTGCCGACGAATTTGACAACGCATTGGTCATAATTTCTTCTAATTGGGGATCAATGGCAATTGCATGGATCACACCGTGCTCATCTTGGTACAATCGACGAATAGTTTCGGACAAACTATGGCGAACATATTCAGTCAATACATCAACATTTTTGGTCGCTGGAATATAGTCGAGCAATGCTTCCAAGATGAGCGGTAAATCACGAATCGGAATACCTTCGCGTAAGAGGTTTTGCAACACTTTTTGGACAATGCCCACGGGCAATGCTTCTTTGCTGATTTCATCAACAAGGGCGGGATACTCTTTTTTCAAATTCTCAACGAGTTGCTTCACGCTTTGGCGGTCAATGGTGCGCTCGGAGAATCGTCGTAGCAGCTCTGTAAGATGTGTCGTAATAACTGCCGCTGGTTCGACAACCGTGTATCCCATAATTTCTGCATTCTCACGTTCTGCAGAGGGAACCCATACGGCTGGCAAGCCAAATACTGGTTCAGTGACATGTAGACCGGACAACTCACCACTGGCTGTGCCGGGATTCATCGACAACATCATGTCGAGATATAGTTTGTTGCGAGCAACTTGATTGCCACGAACTTTTACCACATATTCTTCCGGTTCAAGTTGGAGATTGTCGCGCACGCGCACAGGCGGTAAAATAATGCCTAGTTCGCCGGCTAATTGTCGGCGGATATTGCTAATACGTTTGAAGAGATCCCCGCCCTGTGTTTCGTCGACCAAAGGAATCAAGCCATATCCTAACTCAACTTCAACGGCATCTACTAGAAGTAAATCTTCTACCGGTTTCTCTTCTGATTTTGCTTCTGCTTCTGCTTCGGCAAGTTGTACACGCAACCGTTCTTCCGATTCGCGTTGCAAGGTTTGTGTGCGGAAATATCCTAATGCTCCTGCACCACCGGCAAGGAGAGCAAAAGGAATGAGCGGAAAGCCTGGTAATAAACCAAAAATAACCAATGTTGCTGAAGACACATAGAGTACGTTAGGGGAACTGGTATATTGGGTAGTCAGCTCAGCACCGATTTCTTCTTTTGAATTAGAGCGTGTAATAACCAAACCGGCGGCAACAGAAACAAGCAAAGCCGGTATTTGCGATACCAAGCCATCACCAATCGTAAGAATCGTATAGGTTGAAAGAGCATTGTTCACCGTCATGTTTTTTTGAAAAACACCAATAGCGAAACCTCCTAAAATGTTGATAGCGGTTATTACTAATCCGGCAATCGCATCTCCTTTTACAAATTTTGCCGCACCATCCATTGCGCCAAAAAACTCAGATTCGCGCGACAAATCTTCACGTCTACGCCGTGCTTCGCGCTCGTCAATATAGCCCGCATTGAGGTCGGCATCAATGCTCATCTGTTTGCCGGGGAGCGCATCAAGAGTAAAGCGAGCTGTTACCTCTGCAATACGGCTTGAACCTTTGATAATGACGATAAAGTTAATGACAAGCAGAATGATGAACATGAGCGTACCGACAACATAGTTTCCACCGACGACAAAGGTGCCAAATGCAGAAATAATGTGCCCTGCTTGTGCTTCTGTCAAGATGAGTCGCATCGAAGCGATATTTAAACCAAGGCGAAAAATTGTGGTGATAAGAAGTACAGTAGGAAATGATGAAACCTCGAGGACGCTCTTCAAATACACTGACGTCATTAAAATCAAGATGGAAATAGCCAAGCTCATCGCAAGCATGAGGTCGAGCAGGAATTCAGGGAGAGGAACAATCAAAATTCCCAAGATGAGCATTACGGCAAAGCCAACGGCAAGATCACGATATTGCTGGAGAAATGCCATCCGCGCAAATAGACCTCGCACGGAATCGCCAAGACCTGATGCGCCTTGCGAGCTACCAAAGCCCGACGGTGAAGTCGGAACAGTGAGTGCGAATTGTTGTGTTTGATCTGCCATGAGATAGTATAACGTATTGTGTTTGAAGACATTTTGTATTATCGATGCAATAACATCAAGTCCTGCTTGCTCTTTTGTACAAGCTACATGCCTATTTTCGAGCCTAAGTTTTATTGTCAATTATGACCATGCGGATTTTTTCGTCTTGAGTCGATGTAAGTAGGCAAGGATCTGTGCTACTGCCTTAAAAAGTCCCTCGGGAATCGCCTGATCAATATCCACTTGTGCATAGAGTGCGCGTGCAAGTGGAGGCTCTTCGATAACCGGTATGTTGTTTTCTTTGGCAATTTCACGAATGCGCAGAGCCAAATGATCAACGCCTTTGGCAAGGACCTTCGGTGCATCCATCGCACCTTGCGTGTATTGCAGAGCAACTGCATAGTGCGTAGGGTTGGTAATCACTACTGTTGCTTCTTTAACCCGTGAGAGCATAATACGGCGCAGGCGATCGCGTCCGATTTGTCGCATTCGTGCTTTTGCTTGAACATCACCTTCGGTTGCTTTAGACTCATCTTTGACCTCTTGTTTGGTCATTTTCATCTCTTCGGTGAACTTATATTTTTGATAGAAATAGTCCGCAATGCCAATGATGAGATATACAATACCGACTTTGTAAATAAGTTCGAATGCTGTTTGCGCCAAGAAAGGGAGAAATTGCTGATAGGGCAGGCGAATAAGCATGACAAAGTTTAAAATTTTGTCATCGAGGACGGAGTAGATAACAGCACCAATGACGAGAATTTTAACAATACCTTTGAGTAATTCAACCAATGCTTGTTGGGAGAAAATCATGCGTTTGATACCACCAAGCAAATTCATGCGCGAGAAAAATGCAGTCCAATCCGTAATCTTTTTTGTTGAAAATTTTACACCGACTTGTGTGATTTCGACCGAGATACCAAGAACCATCATGAGAAGCAAAAAAGGCACCAAGCCAACGGCAATTGTTTTGAGAATTAAAGTGAAATAGTAGGTTGTGTTCTCTTCCGTCAAAAAAATCAAATTTGCTTCAAAGAGGAGTTGTTTCATCAATTTGACAATTGATGGACCAAGTTGTGTGCTGTATCCATAGAAAAGAATTGTACCAAACAAGAGCATGACTGCCGATGTTGCATCGACACTCTTGGCAACTTGCCCCTTTTCGCGCGCCTCCCCCAACCGCTTGGCAGAGGGTGCTTCAGTCTTTTCTTGTCCGTCCTGATTTTCAGCCATGATTTGTCTTCAATTCTATGAGAAAAATTTGCGTGTAATATTCATCTACCCACGTTGACCAATTGCCATGAGTACTTTGAGTGTTTCCTGTTGAAATATTTCTAATCCATGTCTTGACACTGCACCAATCAAAGGCACAGTCAGCATGAGGAGCAATAGCCCAACCATTGTCTTAACATTATAACTGAGTTGAAAAACATTGATTTGTGGAGCAGCGCGTGACATGAGTGCTAGCGAGAGATTAGTAATAAAAAGTGCGATAAGAAGCGGTGCACCCATTTTTGCACCAAGCATCAGCATAATTGATACTGTGCGAATCAGCCCTTGTATTGCATCGCTGGGTATGGAGAATTCTGTCAGCGGAATCAACTTTGCACTCACAAAAATTGTCTCTATGAGGGCATGGTGCCCATTGAGCATGACAAAAATCATAAGGGTCATCAGTGCGTACAGTTCGCCCAAAATAGCAGATGCTTCGATGTTGAGATTAAATGCCGCACCGGTCTGAAAGCCTAATTCCACATCAACAAGCGACCCCGCAAATCGAGATGCCATAATGAGTAAATTCATGACATAACCGATCGTTGCACCAAGAGCAATTTCCTTGAGAACAACGATGCCGATAGCGATAATATCGAAATGAATCGTCGGTTGTTGTTCGCCAAAGGAGGTTGTCATCATCATCGCAAGAAGTACACCAAGAGCAATCCGTGTTTGCACCTTGACTGCACCATTATCAAAAAATGGAGCAGTAGTCAGCATCGCCGTAATGCGCACAAAAAAGAGTCCGCCAATGACGAACTTTTCTTGGAGTGCTATGAGTGTTGCTTCAGTGAATATCATTGAGAGATTAACGAATTGGCGATTATTATTCTTACATAGTGAGGTGATGATTATTCACCACAGTTTCTTCTGCTTACTCCTTGCTATTTGAGCGTTGCAATCATTTGGAAAAGTGCAATTGTATAGGATTTCAGATGCGAAAGCATGAAGGGCATGACAAGAACGGTCGTAATAAAAACTGCTATGAGCTTTGGCACAAAAGTCAGCGTCTGTTCTGAAATGGATGTTGCCGCCTGAAAAACTGCAATCAGTAAACCTACAATGAGTGCAAGCAGTAGCAAGGGACCTGAAATCAGTAACACATAGTAGAATGCATCACGCACAAGGGAAATAACCATTTCATCATTCATAACGCACCACAAGAAAAATCATTTAAAGAGTATGTACGGTAAAATTTATTTCGGGGTATTACTGTCGTTATCACTTGAGAATACTGTTCATAAGCGAACTGACGATGAGATTCCACCCATCAACAAGAATGAATAGAAGAATTTTTACAGGAAGTGAAATTAATTGCGGAGGCAGGAGCATCATCCCAAGCGACATAAGAATGCTGGAAATAATCATGTCGATCACCAAAAACGGGATAAAAATCACGAATCCAATCTGAAAACCGATGCGCAATTGACTCAAAGTATAAGCAGGGACTAAAGTCAAAATGCTAATATCATCGGGTGAATTTGGCTTTTCTGCGTTCTGCAGTTTGAGAAATAGAGCCAAATCTTCTTGCCGCACTTGTTTTAGCATGAATGCACGAAATGGTTTAACCATATTGTCGAGGGCTTGTGACTGCGTAATTTCTTCGCGTAGATAAGGTTGCAATCCGTTTGTATTGGCGTCATTGAGAACAGGACTCATGACAAAAAATGTTAAAAACATCGCTAATCCGGCGAGTACTTGGGCAGGTGGTTGTGTTTGTGTGCCAAGGGCTTGCTTGAGAAAATGAAACACGACAATGATGCGCGTAAAACAAGTTGCCATCATCAAAATTGACGGAGCAACAGTGAGAATCGTCATCATGATGACGACTTGGAGTGTTACAGAGAAGTCTTTTGGCGAATCAGCTTTGGTAATGTCAAGAGATACTCTCGGTAAACCCAACGATTGATTTTGTGCATGCAGGGCTAAGGGGGAAAGTGCCATGGCGACAATAACGCATACAATCGCAATGACACGAGCGAGCATACGGCAACAATCAGCCGACGCCAAAGAGTAGAAAAATGACTGAGATCTTGCTTGGGGGGTAGCAATCCGCATAACGAACAAAGGGACATTTGTGCCGATGTCGTCATCCATGACTTGACATAATATCGTTCCGTGATAGAAAAGAGTTGCCAAATACTGTGCCAATTGTTGTAAGTTTTCGTATTCATTTCTTTCTTCTTCCACTTTAACATTTGAGGTTTGTATGCAGCAGTCTTGTGTGCGTGTAGTGGGTTATCGGGATATGCAGTATTGGGGAGTCATCTGTACAGTTATATTGATTGCAATAAGTATAATGGCAGTAAATGTCGCAGCGCAGGATCGTCCTGTGGGTAAAGCTTTTGCGACACGGTCGGAAGTTATCGCACGGCATGGTATGGCATGTACGTCGCAACCACTTGCTTCGCAAGTAGCAATTGATGTCCTAAAGGCAGGCGGAACAGCCGTCGATGCGGCAATTGCAGCAAATGCTTGCTTAGGTCTAATGGAGCCAACAGGCAATGGTATGGGGGGGGATCTTTTTGCTATCGTATGGGATCCCAAAACTAAAAAGCTTTATGGCTTGAATGCCAGTGGTCGTTCACCGGCTGGGTTAACCTTAGAATATTTCAAAAAAAATAATCTCAAAAGTATTCCACCGCATGGACCGCTACCTGTCAGTGTACCCGGCGCGGTTGATGGTTGGTTTGAATTACACAAAAAATTCGGTAAAAAGCCAATGACCGAGGTGCTTGCTCCGGCAATTCATTATGCTCGCGAAGGATTTCCTGTGAGTGAAATTATTGCATACTATTGGAGTCGTTCGGTGCCAACTTTGTCGAAGTATCAGAACTTTACGGAGATTTTTACAAAGAATGGTAAAGGACCTGTTAAGGGGCAGATGTGGACAAATCCATATTTGGCAAATACACTGGAAAAAATTGCTACGAAAGGTCGCGATGAATTTTATAAAGGGAGTATCGCGCGAACGATTGATCGTTATATGAAGCGGAATGGAGGCTTTCTTAGTTACGAAGATATGGCAGCTCATACGAGTGAGTGGGTGGAGCCCGTTTCGCCCAATTATCGTGGTTATGATGTATGGGAATTACCACCGAATTCACAAGGGATTGCCGCACTGCAAATGCTGAATATTCTCGAACAATATGACTTCAGTAAAATTCAATACGGTAGTAAAGAACATGTACACTACTTCGCCGAAGCAAAAAAACTTGCTTTTGAAGATCGTGCCAAATACTATGCCGATCCCGCTTTTGCTAAAATTCCGGTTAAGGGATTAATCGACAAGGCATATGCGAAAGAACGAAAAAAATTGATTAGTGATAATCGCGCCGGACGTAGTTATGATGCAGGTAATCCTGCGCTCAAAGACAGTGATACGATTTATATGACGGTTGCTGATTCGAGTGGTATGATGGTGTCGCTCATTCAAAGTAATTTTCGTGGCATGTGTTCAGGTATGACGCCCGATTCACTCGGGTTTATTTTGCAAGACCGTGGTGAGTTATTCTCACTCGAAGAGGGGCAAAACAATACCTATCAACCACGCAAGCGTCCTTTTCAAACGATTATTCCTGCTTTCATGACCAAAGATGGTGAACCGATTATGTCCTTTGGTGTGATGGGTGGTGAATTCCAGCCACTCGGGCATGTACAAATCGTGATGAACATTGTTGATTTCGGTATGAACACCCAAGAAGCAGGTGATGCGCCACGTATTTCTCATGCCGGTTCGACAGAACCAACCGGCGGCGAAAAAATGACTGATGGTGGTACTATTGAATTGGAAAGCGGTTTTAGTTACGAAACAGTCCGCGAACTCATGAAGATGGGGCATAAAGTGAAATTCTCGATGGATGTGTACGGTGGTTATCAGTGCATTATGCGTGATCCAAAGACTGGAGTCTATTTTGGAGCATCCGAATCACGCAAAGATGGACAATCTATTGGATGGTAAACACCTTCAATATATCAGAGTACAATAGTCAACTATAGAGAAAAAAATCACGCACTGTCTGATAAACCCTAAAAATGTAGGAAAATCGGACAGTGCGTTTTGATTTTTACCCAAACACTGAAAAAAAAATGTATTTAACAAATCATTTTGCTTTTTCTCGTTGCGTATTCATGTTTCTTCGTTCTAAATTGCACACATGCAATATGGCTCTGCAAAGTGTTCTATTTTGATCCATATAGCAAAAGTACTTCTTCTTTCTACACTCTCCCTTTCTGCATGATTGATTGATTCTGTTTGCTTGACATGATGAAAGAACTTTTTTCTTCTGTCTCGTACTTCCTAGCAAATCGTAAAAAAACAATACATGGCTTCCTACTGGAACTTTGCTCTTGTTTTTACCGTTGAAACAGTGCAATGCTGTTTTGACAGTTTCAAATCAAACAATAAATCACAATCATTGTTCATAGTTGCTCTTCCGCCTATAGATCCATTCTTCCTCTCTTGTGCTAAGAAATGCACTGCGCATCTTCCATTATTGCAGGCATTATCATCGCACGATTTTTAATTCATTCTTTGTGTATTTTTTTGGGAGAAGAACCATGGCTACTCAAACTAAACAACCGCGCCGTTCAACCAACAGTGTTGCTTCTATTCCGGCACAAGATGTTATTACCAAAACCTGCGAACAATGCGAACAAAAGTTCATTGCAAAGAAAGCATGGAATAAGTACTGCTCAACAACATGTGCGTATTCTGCCCGTAAAGGAAAAGAAAGATATCGCCCGACCTCTGAGAAGGTTGCGGAAAAACGCAAAGTTATCGAGCGGCGACAAAAACAGCGTGCGTGGATTGAAGAAGTGTTTCAAGCTAAGATGGATGTCGCTCAAGCATTGTCAAGATGCGGTCTGCAGGGGTTTAAACCCGTGTGATATGCCGTAAGCGCTTGCGTGCACAACAAAGGAGTGTCTGATAGGCAAGATGAAAAGATATACGGCAATGGTGAAAAATAAGGGCGAATAAACTTTTCATTCGCCCTTTACTTTTGTTCTGTGTTGAATAGCGTACAGTAGTGTTTGTTATGCGCGCTCAATAACAAGTTGTTCTATTTCCTTGAGCCATACAGTTGCCATGGCGTCGCTCGGCATACGCCAATAGCCACGTGGCGAGAGTGAGAGAGAACCAATTTTAGGTCCATCAGGTAAACAAGAACGTTTGAATTGGTGTGCAAAAAATCGTCGATAAAATATACGCGTCCATCCCACAATTTGGTCGTAGGTATAGAAATCTCTAAACGCACGCTCGGCATACAAAACAATTTTTGCCGGTGTGAAGCCCATGCGAATGGCATGGTATAAGATGAAGTCATGAACAACATACGGACCAAGTGTTTGCTCGGTACTTTGTGTAATTGTATCGTCCGCGCCAGGTAAAAGTTCCGGTGAAATTGGAGTATGCAGAATATCTAGCAGTAATTGTTGTTCCTCTCCGCTAAACTCTGTTGTTGCACACCACTCAACAACATACTGTACGAGTGTTTTGGGAATGTCTACATTCACATTATACATCGAAATATGATCGCCATTGAATGTGCACCAACCCAATGCAAGTTCAGATAAATCCCCTGTACCAATCACAATGCCATTCACTTGATTCGCAATATCCATCAGAATTTGTGTACGTTCACGTGCTTGTGAATTCTCGTAGGTAACATCATGCACGGTTTCATCATGACCTATATCTGCAAAATGCTGGCGAACTGCGGAGGCAATCGGTACAATACGAAGGGATACTCCAAAACACTCAGCTAATTGCTCGGCATTAGACTTAGTACGTGAGGTGGTTCCAAATCCCGGCATTGTAATCGCATGAATACCGGTACGAGGATAGCCCAATAAATCGAATGCCTTCACAACTGCAAGCAGTGCCAAAGTAGAATCCAATCCACCCGAAATACCTAGTACTGCTGTACGAGCATTAATATGGCGCAAACGTTTTGCCAATCCGGTAGTCTGAATAGAAAATACCTCACGGCAATATTCTGCACGAGCGGTCTGTTCTGTGGGGAAAAAAGACGATGGAATCGTGCGGTGTAGAATAGTATTGGGTGTCAATACTTTATCAGGAACAGTGCTATCGTTAAACGTACAACGAATACGTCGATACCGCATCTGTATTGCTTGACTACCACCACCAAAGCTATTGTTTTTTACGCGTTCGTTGATAAGATGCTGTACATCAATATCTGCAATACAAAAGCGCGTTGCAAAATGAAATCGTTCTGTTTCTGCTATGACCGCGCCATTTTCAGCAATCAGAGAGTGTCCTGAAAATACTAGGTCAGTGGTTGATTCTCCCGCCCCTGATGCTGAGTAACAATACGCTGCAATGCACCGACCAGACTGATTGCGCAGTAATGTTCGACGGTATTCAGCTTTTCCAAGAAGTTCATCGCTTGCGGAGGGATTCACAATAATAGTTGCACCATGGAGTGCCATAGTAGAGCTTGGTGGAATAACCGCCCACAGATCCTCACAAATTTCTACGCCAAGAATACAGTGCTGCATGTTGTGCACATAAAATAGAAGATCTGTGCCAAAGGGAATAGTGGCATCATTGATTGATATAGTCTGGTCAACAGTATCAAACGCTGATGAAAACCATCGCTCTTCGTAAAATTCTTGCGTATTGGGAAGATAGGTTTTGGGTACAATCCCAAGAATACCGGATTGGTCAATAACAGCGGCACAGTTATAGAGGCGGCCGTACTGTTCAATCGGTAATCCTACAATAACAATACCGCCAACCTCGCGCACAACAGCACAAATTGTATCTAAGCTACGAAGTGCATGGCACAGAAGAACAGGTTGATAGAACAAATCAGCACAGGTGTAGCCGGTAATTGCTAATTCAGGGAAAGCGATAACATCGCAAGAGTGATCAGTACGCAATGTGCGAATTGCTGCACAAATATTGTTTGTGTTGCCCTCGACATCGGCAACATGTAATTCGGGAGATACTGCCGCAAGGCGCACTAATCCTAACTGTTGAAATGAAGAAAGCATAGTATCATAAAGAAAACCACAAAATTATTTTTGCAAAGTATGTGATGTGCAAGAATAATTTCAAAGATTAATTCGTCATTATTTTGCTTGCCACAGAGCGTGTATAGATGTTTATGAAGGAAAAAGGTCATGCAAGATATGTTCTTGTGCTTGCCAAGTGTAGTGTTCTCGAGCCAGTAATGCTTGAGTTCGATGATATGTGATGGTCGCTGGTGATAAGAATGATTGTATGGTTCGTGCCAATATCTCGTCATCATTAAACTGTTCTATACATACACCAAAAGGAATTTCTTGCAAAATATCCTGCATTGCAGGAAGATTGCTGGCAAGTACAGGCAGACCAGCCATTGCATATTCAAATAATTTGTTAGGAAGCGCAAGCGAGTAGCTGAAAGAAATCGGTTCAATAAGTGCAATCCCTATATCGGCTGATGCTGTCCATTCCGGTAATTCATGATAGGGGATCTTTCCGCCAAAGAAGACGCGAGAATGAACATTTCTTTCTTCTGCAAGGCGCATAAAATCGTCTTTCTGTTCTCCATCACCAAGTAAACAGAATACTGCATTGGGAATATGGGGCAGTGCACGGATCATCGGTGCAATGCCGCGACCATGCGAAATTGCTCCTTGGTAAAGAAGAATGGTGTAGAAAGGGTCGATATTCCATCGTTCTCGTAAACGATGAGTACGTATCAATGGTATTGCTTGAGGAAGATTCATCAACACAGTAGAAACATCTCGTTGAAAATACTTCGTTAAATACTCCGCATCGCGCTTGCCCGAAACCACAATCGTGCGAACATATCGCACAAAATATTGTTCGATAACAGTAAGAATGTATTGCCGTATCGGACGACTATGGAGTGCGCCAAGAGCCGAGAAAATTTCACGTGAATCATATATGATATCAGCATCCCATCGTCGTGCGAAGTGCGAGCATAATGGTAAACAAAACACATCTTCGCACCACACTTGTCGCGCTGTAATCTCTTTACCTACCGACCATGCATAACGATAGAATTGTAACCAACGTTTCCATAAGCGACCAACCGTTGGTATAGAGCAATAGTAAGCGGTAATGCCATTCAGTCGTCTTTGTTGTTGCTCGGTTGGTATCCCAAGGGCAATGATACAGACTGACTTCCCCATGCGGCGGGCACTCTCTGCTATATTGAGTGTTCGGGCATCATGTTCGGCAGATTGTAGAAGGATAAGGCAAATATCAAAATGTTGACGTTCAGCCATTGTTATGATTGTGCATGATGAAAGGAGAAATCATAACTCGTACATTGACGGTCTACGGTCATGAAAGAGATGATTTTCACTGTTGAATGCTTTGTTACGTGCCTTTTGTATGTCAACAGTCGCAAGAAGAATTGCATCATCGGTTGCATTCGCATGAGCTATAGTTTTACCGAGAGTATCATACATAGCAGATTGACCATTGAAAGAAACTACTTCGCCTATGCGATCTTCCGCGCCTGCGCGATTCGCTACGGAAAGATATACGCCATTCTCTACAGCACGTGCAGGCATAGTACGTACCCACACTTCAGTAATGAGATTTGATGGACAAGCAATAAAATCTGCACCCATGAGAGCAAGAGTACGGGCAGCTTCCGGAAAACGCCAATCATAACAAATCATTGTACCAATGCGAACATCTTTTAAGGCATGTTGCACAACGAAGAATCCTGTATTACCCGCTGTAAAACAGTATTTCTCTTTATAAAATAAATGGGTTTTGCGATAGACAAGTGGTATAGTTATCGGCGTTGGTTGAATAATCATCGCCGAATTGTAGGTCTGTATCGTACCGGATTTATCTGCAATCATTTCTGCAAATCCGCAGATGATCACCGATTGTTTTTCTTGAGCAAGCGTATGAAAATATTGAAACGTTGCACCATCGGCATATTCAGCATACTGTTGTGCCTCCTCAGCATTCACAAAGCAGTAGCCGGTTGTTGCCAATTCAGGAAAGATGATGATATCTGCTTCTACATCACGAATCAACGCAGACATACGTTCACGATTACCATTCTTATCGCCAAAGATAGGAGTGAATTGTACAGTACAGACTGTTATCGGTGCGGACATAGCATTGCTAAAAAAGATGAAAGGAGTCGGTAAAAAAAACGCTGTTCAAGCATGAAAGCCGGAACAGCGTAAAACAATTGCTAAGATATACTACCATGAGTAACCATTTTCTTGTAACCAGCGGCGAGCATCGCTGTCCTCAAGTTTTGCAGATGCTTGCTAAGACTTCACGGCGCGGTTGATATTACCTAACTTGAGGTACGCAGCACC
>DHLT01000107.1 GCA_002405405.1 Ignavibacteria bacterium UBA4661
TGATGACGATGCCATTAGAGCGCAACACAACGGGTACAGCGGTGATTACCTCGACCTTCACGTTGAACTTGGGTGGATTTGTAGAAACGACCACGCAGAGTGTACGATTGACGGTAACCCCAGCAAGCAGTGTTGTGCTACCGATACAAGATGTGGTACAAACGCTTCATCCGAATCCTGCGAGCGAGGAGTTACAGATCCGGTTTGCCAGCAAGCGGATTGAGGACACGAAAGTAAGCATGGTGAATATGCTTGGTCAGACGATGATGATGCAGACAGCACCACGTGGGAGTGAGGGCATGACGATGAACATCCGCACATTACCAAGTGGGACATATCGCGTGGTGTTGCAGGATAGTCGAGGCATGGCAACCACGCAACTTGTGGTGGTGCGGTAAACAACGATGATAACACGTTAAAAGGCAGGTTAAAAGACAGGGGGCAGAAGCGATTCTGTCCCCTTTTATTGTTTTTATCGGCAATATGATTGCGGGCTTCGACCCCCGCAATCTCACTGTCTAGTTAGTTGTCTTTTACCCATTCGCTGAGCCGGTCGAAGCGTGCTGTTCCCGTTTCAGTTGCTCGCTTCGACAAACTCAGCGAACATACTTTCTTCACCCGAAGTTAGTGGGATTGTTTCGCTCCGCTCGCAATGACGATGGAAACAGAACATATTGTAGGGGTGAATCCGCATGTTTGCACGATTTGGAAAGAAGATCATTGAACAATAATGTCCGCGATATTTTTGCCTGCAAGCGAACCCAAGGCAACCCCCATGCCATTACATGCAAAACCAGCAACGATACGGGGTGAAACCCGGGTGATAATTGGTTGTTTTGTATCGGAAAATCCCATTAAGCCAGGCCATCGTGATTCGATGATATAATCACTACCCGGCTCGAATGTCGGCAGAATCATGGTTCTGAGTAAATTTTCAAGGTGATGCTGGATAGTTGGTGTTGTAGTAAGATCATACGTTGTTTCTTCTTCAAAGGCATGATTTCTTGCACCTCCTAATAAAATACGATACCCGTTCTTTTCGGTGATAGAACGGAAATATACAAATCCCTCATCGGCATGAAAGACACCCCGAACAGGCAAGCCAATAATTGGCGAGGTGAGAAGAATTTGTCCGCGAGCCGGTTGTATGTTGATTGATGGTATAAGTTCCGTTATGTAAGCATTTGAACATACTGCAACATGTTGAGCACGAATGTTGAGTGTTTGATTGCCTGACTTTGTTCGTACCATGCAAATAGATGTTTCTTCGTCAATGGTCGTAACACGACAACCGGTTAAAACAACAGCTCCACGCTCTGTAACATATTTGTATAATGACCGAAGAAGCCAGCCGGAATGTAGTTGTGCTTCATGGGGGAGATGGAGTATGTGGTGAATAATGTTCTTGGAAAAACGATATTGTTGAATGAAGCTGTTATCGTGGTGACAATAGTCTGACTGAACGATATCACGCGTGAGAGCATTGATTTTATCACTGTGGTCGAGGATGTACTCGTGCTCTTTGGTCAAAACTTCAAAACCGCCATAGTGTTCAAAACCAATATTGTTATCTCCAAGTCTTTGGCGAAGTTTCTGCAAACCATTATAGCGTTCTTGGATAAGAGTATGAGTTTTATCTTCACCCATACGCCGTATATCTGACCATATTTCGGTCGGACTGCCAAAGCATGCAAATCCTGCATTCCGTGTTGTTGCTCCTGTCGGTAGCATTCCTTGTTCAAGAATACAGACCTGTAGTGCAGGGTTATGTTCCAATAACTCGGCTGCAGTCGATAGTCCAATGATTCCAGATCCTATGATGACAATATCATAGGTGAGCAGTGCGGTTTGTTCCCAATAGCTTGCTGTATGCATGAAACGAACAGTAAAAGTATATGAAGAAGGAAGATAACAAAAAAGGCACTCGAAATATATCGAATGCCTTGAATGTAGTCTATAAAATCCTACATTTAGTTGTTTGTCAAGCTTAATTAATCTGCATTAGAATACATATAGGAGCGCTTAGAAGGTTCATTTCGCAAAGCCAATGCGTCTTTTGCACGATGAGAGCGATGTGTGGAAGGTGCGAAAGCTACATCAACATTATTCATTCTGCGACCGCCAATAAAGTGTGCATTATAAAAGCCTTCTTCCAATGATGATACTGTTACGCCATATTTTGAACTAGAGTGGCAAAAAAGATTACCACCTAAATAAATGCCGACATGTGAAGCATACACACCGCGACGTGTGTTAAAAAAAACTAAGTCGCCAAATTTAAGTTCATCGATTGTACGTACTTGCATGCCAACTGTAAATTGTTCGCTTGCGGTGCGTGGGAGAGCAAAATTTGCAGATTCCATAAACATGGTACGAGTAAATGCGGAGCAGTCAATACCATTGCGTGATGTTCCACCAAAGTGGTAAGCAGTACCAAGCCAACTCATCAAACGACCAACAACAGCCTTCTTGTCGATACCATTTGAGGTAAAGTCATCCATCGAATTATCACGATCAAAAGTTTCTGTAAACTTTACCCACAGTTTTTGAAAGCGATCAATGACCATTTCTTGAGTATCATCTGCTAGGATTTCAT
>DHLT01000185.1:0-5758 GCA_002405405.1 Ignavibacteria bacterium UBA4661
AATCGTTCGCGGCGTGATATATCGCTCAATCGTCGCCCGACGATTGGCGTACATGGCGATCCTACCCAATTTGTGAGTTTGCTCTCAGCGGTAGCCCATGACCATGCTGATTGGTCTGCATGGTTTAGAGAATTACGTCAGCGAGAAGACGCACGGGAACGTGAGATTGCGGCGCAGGCTCTTGAGGAAGCACAATATTGCAATCCTCTTGCTCTGTGTTCCGTTATTAATGGGTATATCGAAGCCCAGTCTGTGATTGTTGCCGATGGGGGTGATTTTGTCGGTACTGCCGCATATACTGTACATCCTCATGCACCTTTAGCATGGCTCGATCCCGGGGTGTTTGGCACATTGGGTGTTGGAGCAGGGTTTGCTCTTGGCATCAAGGCAGTGCTTCCCAATGCTGAAGTATGGATACTGTATGGCGATGGTTCTGCAGGATATTCGTTGCAGGAATTCGACACTTTTGTGCGACATGGCATGGGAGTCATTGCTGTGGTAGGTAATGATGGAGCGTGGGCGCAGATTGCTCGTGACCAAGTAGAGATCCTTGGTGATGATGTGGCTACACAATTACATCGCAATGATTATCATATCATTGCTCAAGGATGGGGTGGGGCAGGCGCTCTCATAGAGCATCCTAACCGTATGCATGCCGTCATTGCCCAAGCGAAAGAATCAGCACGGCAAAATATACCATTTTGTATCAATGCATGGATCAGTCCGAGTGATTTTCGTAAAGGGTCAATTTCTGTATAACACTGCTTGTAGTTCTCGATGAAAATACACACAAAACCCCTGCGCATGAGAGTATGCACAGGGGTTTTGAAATGTTAGATCGCAATCTTACAAATTATGCGGTTGTTGTTATTGGAGCATGCTTAAAAAGTTCTTCCATAGCAGAACTCAAACGTTTCATTCCTTCATGGATTGTTGCTTCGTCGCTATTCGAGAAATTCAAACGCAGGGTATTGAGTCCACCACCATTCGCATAGAATGGTTTACCCGGTACAAATGCCACATTGCGTTGCAGAGCAAGTTCAAGCAATGCAATTGATGATGTGCCCTCGGGTAAGGTCAGCCAAATAAACATACCACCCTCAGGATTAGTGTGTTTCAATCCGGCAGGCAAGTATGTACGAATTGCTTCAATCATGACATCACGCTGATGCTTGTATGCCGCACAGATTTTCGCGATATGGGCATCGACATTATTGGTCGAAAGATATTCAAACATCACACGCTGTGCAAAAAAATTAGAGTGCAAATCAGCGGCTTGTTTGGCAACATTAAGTTTATCAATAATCGAACGGTGCGCAGCAACCCAGCCCAATCGCAAACCCGGTGCAACAATTTTGGAGAATGAACCGAACATAACAACTTGATCGCCGAGATAATGTTTCAATGAAGGTAAGCGATTATCATGAAACTTAATATCACCATAGGGGTCATCTTCGATTGCAATAACATTTTTGCCTTTGAGAGTATCACCAACGCGCTCACGAGTTTCAAGTGAATAGCTAATGCCGGTAGGATTCTGAAAGTTCGGAATCATGCTCACAATCTTTGGTGAAGTTGTAGTAACAGCATGATTCAATCCTTGAATGTCGATGCCATCATCGTTTAATTCTGCTGTAACAAATCGTGGTTGATACGCAGAAAATGATTGAATTGCACCAAGATAGCCCGGATTTTCAAGTACGATACGATCACCTTTGTCCAAGAAAATTTTACCAACTAAATCGATACTCTGTTGCGAACCATTCGTAATGAGAATATCATCCGGTGAAATATCAATGCCTTGCTGTGCTTTGTAACGAGCAGAAATCCATTCACGGAGCGGTAAAAAGCCTTCGGTAGTCGAGTATTGGAGCATTGCTCTTCCGCTTTTACGCAGAGCATTGTCAGTTGCTGTGTGAATATCTTCAACAGGGAAATACGCTGGATTGGGCAAACCACCCGCAAAAGAAATGACTTCAGGGCGAGCTGTAGTTTTGAGAATATCACGGATGAATGACGAAGGAATTGACGCAACACGCTCGGCAAATAATCCGCCGGGATCAAATGTTTGTGTGTGCTCTAGACCATGACCTGTGCCATTGGAACTCGTCGATGATGTGTGCTGAATACCCATTGTATCTCCTTGCATAGCATAAACGAAAGCGAAATTTAAGCAAAGATACACGAAGCAATGTTTGCAAAACAGATACAATTTTTATTTTAAAAACCAGTACAGTTTTACAATGTCAATAGAAGGCAAATATGGCGAGGAGAAATAGTGCATTTCACTTATACGAAGAGATTATGCACGGTATAGTCGATGAGATTCGTGCAGGAAATCTGCGTCTTGGTGATAAGCTGCCTTCGGTGCGAGTGATGGCAGAGAAGTATGGTCGCAGTGTTGCCACTATTCTTCAAGCGTATGCACTGTTACAGGAGCAAGGCATTATTGAGGCACGTCCGCAGTCCGGGTATTATGTGTTGCCCGGTGCGCATATTCAGCGCGACTTGTTGCCCGAGCCGGCAATGATGCAATTTCAACCACGACCAACCGATGTGAATGTGATAGATCTTGTTGAAGATGTTCTCAATGCGAGTCAGTTCAAATCCTTTATTCCACTGGGTGCGGCATTGCCTTCGCCTGATCTTTTCCCTCTGGAAAGAATTGCCAAAGCACTTGCGAAAGCAGCACGTGATTCTCTGCATGTTGCAGGTAATCATGAGCAAGCCTTAGGAAATTATGAGTTGCGTCGGTTAATTGCTATCCAATCACGTGAATGGGCATATGGTCACCACCAGCGAACATTGGTACAAGGACAAAGCATTGATAATTTTATTATTACGCATGGTGCAACCGAAGCCATGCACTTATGTTTGCGTGCTATCGCGAAGCCGGGTGATACCATTGCCGTAGAGTCGCCATGCTACTTTGGTATTTTGCGGATTATTGAGGGCTTAGGTATGAAATCTTTGGAATTACCTACCGATCCGCGCACCGGTATTGCTCTGGATATGGTCGATCATGCCATGAAACGTAAGCGCATTAAAGCTGTAATTGTTACGCCAAATTTCTCGAATCCGCTCGGTTCACAAATGAGTAATGACCATAAAAAGCACTTAGCATTGTTAGCAAAACAATATAGTGTACCAATTATCGAAGATGATGTTTATGGCGATTTGCACTTTGGTGTGTACCGCCCTTGCACGGTGCAAAGTTTTGATACGGAAGGGTTGGTGATGCTGTGTTCGTCATTTTCTAAATCTCTGACACCAAGCTTGCGTGTAGGTTTTGTGAGTGCGGGAAGTTTTCATGCGAAAGTACTACAACAAAAAATTGCAACGAGTCTTTCGACTGCCTTAGTGCCACAGATCGCTGTTGCACATATCATTCAGTCGGGTGGATATACGACTCATTTGCGGCGCATGAGACAAGCATTGGCGCGACAAATTGCTTCGATGCAACAAGCGGTGCGATTGTATTTCCCCAAAGGAACAAAAGTTACGCGACCGGAAGGTGGCTATGTGATGTGGGTGGAATTACCAAAAATAAAAGGGAAATATCCGAATGCTGTTACATTGCATAAAATTGCTTTAGAACATAAAATCAGCATTGCACCCGGACCAATTTTTTCGCACAATCCTGAATATCATCATCACTTTCGATTGAATTGTGGTTATCCTTGGTCGCCTGCTATCGATGATGCATTACGCCTTTTGGGGCAATTGGTACACAAGGCTGTATGAGAAGTATCATCCTCTTAACATTTCATAATGTATAATCTCTGCAAAATCTCTGTCCAATGATTGGCAAAGGAGAGCATGTTTCGTATGTTGCACACCGAGAGTCTTGCAGTGTATGTCAGTACACAATAATTACTCATGGTGGTGTCTCGATACCATGTCTGCTCATGTCTATTCCCAGAATTTATTACCCAATGCTTCTCCGTTTTTCTCTCTTTATAATTGCGTGGCTAATGTGTGCATGCACAGTACATGTATCAGCACAAACGCCAGCACCGCCCCTTCTTGCTTTGCCGGACATAGAGCTTCGTGCCGGCAATAGTGCACTGCTTGAATTACAATTAACAGTGCCCGCCGGTGTCCTCCCTGCCCGTATTGATTCCCTGCGTGTTCGATGCTCCTTTACGCCGAGCTTGGTTGGTCTTGATTCCTTACGAAGCAATACCTCCGCGACATTGCATTGTGCACGACCGACATTGCGCACTGCCATTATTAGTTCTGATAGTGCTGTAGCGGAGTTTACGTGTTCATCTTTGGCAACAATACAAAGTACAACGCAACCAACAGCAACAGTGCTGACAAGCATTTTTGTACGGGGATTGGCATCACGAGATTCTGTAGCCATAGGACGGATTGTACCGCAAGCCATCTTCATTAATGGTCGAGCTGTTGCTAATCTGAGGGTGCGTGTAGCACAAGTAACGGTACGCGGTACTCCGATAGAAGTTTTTCCTGTTGATGGATTAGGGCAGAATTATCCGAATGCAGTAGTCAATCAAACAGTATTCCCGTATTCGATTGCCGATCCGACAACGGTTAACTTCAAAGTATTTGATGCACGAGGTAAAATGATTTATGATTTTCCTGCATTTCAGCGGGCTCGTGGTCGCTATGAATTTCCCTTTATTGCACCGTATGATATGGCATCAGGGATGTACTTCATGCAGATGACAACCACACGGGGAAGTTTTGTGAAATCCTTTTCAGTAAGGCGGTAAGAATGGTGCAACAATGTTTTCGCAGAGTATTTGTTAGCAACATGATTGTTGGTAGAGTGTTCATCGTACTATGGTTGAGCATGCTGTGTAGTACGAGTGTCATGACTCTTCTCGCTCAGCCTGCACGACAGGGGCAACCGCGGCGTACAACACCGACGGTGTCTTCGGCGGACTCATCGCTGATACGAGTACGTAAAGATTCTACCAAGACTCCTGCACTCCTTGTTCGCGAAGCCACTGCCAAAGATTCTGTGCAAACACTTCGTGAAAGTATCACATCAGAAGGTCGAGAATTTTGGCTCGTTTTTCAGCGAAACTTCAATGACGAAAAGAGTAAACTCAGTTTGCAACTCTTTATTACGAGTAATGAAACAACACAAGTGATTATTGAAATTGAAGGATTAGGATTTCGGCGAGAAGTAACGGTGCGAGGCGGCACAGTCATGAATGTTGTTCTTGATACTGCCGCGCAGGTAACCGATTATAATCGTCCTGATAAACTCGGTGTGCATCTTCTCTCCGAAAAACCGATAACAGTCTATGGACTGAATAGACGATTTCAATCGACAGATACATTCTTGGGTCTGCCCGTAGAAGCACTTGGTACGGAGTATCGCGTTGTTGCGTACGAAAAACTTTCTGAAGATTTTATGTCGCAAGTTGCTGTGGTGGCAACGGAAGATAATACGATTATCACCATGACCCCGACAGCGCAAACAAGTGGTGGGAGGCCTCGTGGTGTACCTTTTGCCATTACGCTCAATCGTGGCGAAGTCTTTCAAATCATGCCTGCCGGTGGTACATCGCGGGCGGACTTGACCGGTACATACATTCGTGCCACGAAAAAAATTGCGGTTTTCAGCGGACACAGTTGTGCGTATGTACCGCTCGGCGAGCAGGCATGTAATCACTTGGTTGAGCAAGTACCACCGCTTGATACATGGGGCAAGCAATTCTACTTGGCAACTTTTGCAACGCGGTCTCGCTATACCATGCGCGTGGTGGCGAGCCAACCTGAT
>DHLT01000185.1:5890-10318 GCA_002405405.1 Ignavibacteria bacterium UBA4661
TTGGTGGCGAGCCAACCTGATACGCGTGTGTTCTCGAATGCACGATTGGTAGCAAAGTTGAATGCCGGCGAGTATTATGAAGATTCTAATGTGCGCGATAATCTGCAAATCGCGGCGGATAAGCCCATTTTAGTATCACAGTATGCGCATGGCTTTGTTCGTGATTCGGTGGGCGATCCGATGATGATTTTAGTGAGTCCGACCCAACAATTTTTGCGCAAATACCGCTTTGCTACGCCGATCAATGGTTCGTGGCGGCACTTTATCAATGTTGTTGTGTTGCGCGATGCCATCCAAACTATGCGACTTGATGGTAAGTCAATTGATAGCGATCAATTCAAACCTTTTGGTACAAGTCGCTATTCGTATGCACAATTACAAGTGGCGTATGGCACACATGTTATCGAGGGCAGCGCACCTTTTGGTTTGTATTCGTATGGCTTTGGTTTTGGTTCCGATGGCTATGATGCCTATGGCAATATGACAGGGCAATCCTTTGTTGAAGTAGGAAATATACCCGATACGCTTGCACCAACAGCCGACAGGCAGATATTTTCCGGTGGCATGAAAGTCATTATTCGTGATGACCGCGACAGCGATCGGGGATTGCTGTCGATGCGTGTTATCAATAACGAAGGATTAGTCTTTACTCCGCCTAGTGTAGCCGCCGGTGTACCGCAAGCGGAGTTTGATGTCCGCCCAATGTCGAGTGAAAATTTTGGACGTGCATTGATTGAAGTAACCGACATGGCAGGTAATCGAGCAGTCTTTACGTTGTGTTATGCACCTTTTGCTCCTGCACTTGATTTAACATATTCCGTACTGACGGGCGATGATCGTACTTGTCAAGCATCGTCATCCTACTTTGCAGGTATCTATGCTTCACCGGGAACGACATTTCATACTGCTAATTTCCGTCAAGCAGGAACGGCACAGCCACTGGGCACATACAGCAATGCACTTGGTTCAGCAGGGCTTGGCGGTGTGCTGATTGGCAAAAGATTTACTGCCGGCTACACACTGACAGCGCGATTGGGTATCGACAATTTTGGTGGATCGCTGACCGCACCCGATTCCGGCTTAACTCCTGTGCGTGATCCGCAAAGCGGTCGTATCCTCAATGCACAATTAGCGCGTAGACTAACCCTGAATAATTCTTTCTTGAGCGTTCAAGCAATGGCAGAACTCCCGATTTCACGAGTGTTATACGCTGTTGGTGGCATAAAGGCACTACTTGCTTTGGGTAGCAGTGCCGAGGTTCGTCGTGTTGTGCTTACGCCCGGTGTGGGCATTCTGCAACCGGGAACATCGACTCCGGTAACGGACTATGTGGAATCATCGGGTAGTATTGATCAGTTGTCGGGATTTCAGTTTGGTCTTTCCGGTGGAATTGGTTCGAGTATTCCTCTGCCCCTGCCCTTTGTATCGGGATTATCCATTTTTGGTGAGGCAATGTACACGCGTTTCGTAACCGGTATGATTTCCAGTGGTGATTGGAGTGTACAACAATTCTCAATCAATGTCGGACTTCGCTATGGTTGGTAATCGTAGTGTAGCGACGACACTGCATCATGATGCGCAGAGTGTTTCTGCCATGAGTTTTACGACACAGCTCATGCGGCAATGTTATGCTGTAGCACGCAAAGATTTTGCCAGCGAGTGGAAAACACGCTTTGCCATCAATGCTATGTTAATGTTTGTGCTTTCGACGGTAACGATGATTGCTATCAGCACGAAAGAAGAGCGTATGACCAATGGTGTGGCGGCGGCACTTTTGTGGGTGATTCTCTTCTTTTCTGCCATGACAGGATTGGCAAAAAGTTTTGTGAGCGAAGAAGAACGCGGAACAGCATTGCTCCTACGCCTGAGTACATATTCATCGGCAGTGTACTTCGGTAAGTTATGGTTCAATATTGCCCTTACAACGCTCTTGAATGCCGCCTCCGTGCTGATTTTCTTTTTTCTGATTAGCGATATTACGATTGGTTCGCCAATGCTCTTTGCGGTGGTATTTCTTTGTGGCAGTGTCGGTACGGCTTCGGCAACAACGCTTATTGCTGCAATTATTGCTAAAGCCAATGCCAAGGGAGCATTGTTTGCAGTATTATCTTTTCCGGTAGTTTTGCCGCTGACAATGAGTGGGGTCGAAGCATTATACCAAGCCCTCATCGGTGTCGCTTTTGCGCTTGCACTCGACAATGTTATGATCATGGTGTCGTATTGTGTTGTGCTGATAACCGTTTCTTTTTTACTCTTTGATGCCGTTTGGCTTGATTAGCAAGCAGGGCGGTTGTCATTTTGAGAATGACTTTCTTCTGGGGATGTGAACTATGAAATTTCTGATTATTCTTTGCGGTGTTGGTTTTGGTCTTGCCATGGGCTTGTATCCGGGTATTTTTAAGCCGCGTCCGCAGTGGTGGCGACTACTCTTTGTGGTGTGCTTTAGTGCAGTGATTATCGGTGCATTGTATCCTCCCGCTGCAGGAACATTTGCCGATGCAGTTGCCATGCACCGTTTGTACACAGCTCCCGAAACAGCACATTTACGATTGGTGCCTGTTCATGCGAAAGCAGAACCAACTTCTATGATTGAAACAGCACAGGGCTACACCTTGCAAATGCAGAGTGTCGATGATGCACGTCTGGTGAGCGTTGCTTTCCCTGCTTCACTGCGTACCGAGCTTGAGCGCATTCGTTCAGCACGGTCGTTGGTTCTTGTTGTTGAGCGTGATGGCTCTGCAAATGACATGAGTTTTATTGCGCATAGTATTGCTGCTGTTAATCCCATGCTGACATATCCATTTATCCCTCAATTACGTGAGCGCGCACGCAATTTGTACTTTCATGTGCCGATGTCGTGGGTGGCAGTGCTTGCCTATTGTGTTGCGATGATCTATGGATGGAAATACTTGAAAACTCGTAACCTCGATCATGATGTTCGCTCATCGGCGGCGGCGGGTATTGGTACAATGTTCGCATTTTTGGCAACGGTTACAGGTGCAGTATGGGCACGTTTTGATTGGGGAACCTATTGGAATTGGGATCCACGCCAAACCTCGATTTTCATTGTCTTTATGATTTATGGTGCGTACTTCGCATTGCGTTCTGCTATTGACCAAGATGACCGTCGTGCGCGTCTGTCGGCTGTATATGCCATTTTTGCTTTCATCACGGTGCCATTCCTTTTCTTTGTGATGCCACGCCTCATGGATGGCTTGCATCCGGGTTCCGCAGGAAGTGCCAATGCCGGACCGGTGATTAGCCCGCAAGCCGATGCCCTGCACCCGCTCAAGCAAATCATCTTTGCTTTATCACTTGGTATGTTCACGGCACTATTCTATTGGTTATTGGGACTGACCGTTCGTGTCCGCTTGCTTGCACAACGAGTGTCTGCATAGAACATAATGATACTGCTGTGATACTGCTATGATCGTTTATTACTCCGATCAATACATGGTGCCACTTCCCGAAGGACATAAGTTTCCGATGGAGAAGTATGGTTTATTGCGTAATTCCTTGCTTGAAGAAGGTATTCTTGCACCGCACGAATTACATGTTGCACCGCTTGCCGAGCGCGAAGAAATTCTCCTTGCTCACACTGCCGAATACATTGACCATTTCTTTGCCGGTACACTTGACCCGAAAATTATTCGGCGCATTGGTTTGCCATGGAGTCCGCGTTTTGTCGAGCGAACCCGCGCCACCTGCGGAGGAACAATTGCCGCAATGCAGACAGCATACTATGAGGGATTCTCAGGAAATCTTGCAGGTGGTACGCATCATGCCTTTGCTGATCGTGGTGAGGGCTTTTGTGTCTTCAATGATATTGCCGTTGGCTTGGGTGTTCTCTTTCAAAAACGATTGATTCGCAAGGCGGCGGTCATTGATCTCGATGTTCATCAAGGGAATGGTACAGCGGCTCTTTTTCAGAACAATCCGGCAGTCTATACCTTGAGCGTGCATGGAGCAAAGAATTACCCTTTTACCAAAGTGCCCTCCACGCGCGACGT
Source organism: Ignavibacteria bacterium UBA4661 (assembly GCA_002405405.1). Taxonomy (GTDB): domain Bacteria; phylum Bacteroidota; class Ignavibacteria; order Kapaibacteriales; family UBA4661; genus UBA4661. Next base: position 9,901 of record DHLT01000185.1, read on the forward strand.
CGATGTGCATGACAATTGCGGCGATGAGGAATACCTTGCAATCGTCGAACGGGAATTACCTGCCATTCGTGCATTCGATCCTGACTTTCTTGTGTATCAAGCCGGAGTTGATATTCTCAAGGAAGACGCACTGGGGCGATTGTCAGTCTCTCACCAAGGCGTGTATGAGCGCGACCGCATGGTGTTTGACTTTGCACAGTCACTTGGTGTGCCGCTTGCTATGACACTTGGTGGTGGCTATGCAAAGCCGATTCAGCCCACGATTCGCGGCTATATGCAATCGTATATTGTTGCGAAGCAGTTTTATGAGTAGGGGGGATGTGGTGCATTCAAACAAACCGTCAGGTAGGGAGTGCTTTACAATCTACCTTCGTACAGATCAGCAATTGGGAAGCACATTTCATCGTCATTCCATGTC
>DHLT01000171.1:0-3757 GCA_002405405.1 Ignavibacteria bacterium UBA4661
TATCGGTATTATGAAATCAGGTCGTCATGACTTAGTTCTTCAAGATATAACAGGGGTTGCGAATGCTACGCACAAAAATGGAGCTCTGCTGAAAGTTATTATTGAAACATCCTTGCTCACCGATGAAGAAAAGCGTTCAATATGCGGTATTGTCAATACCAGTGGTGCTGATTTTATCAAAACATCAACGGGATTTGCCGGTGGAGGTGCAACGGTTGATGATATTAAACTTATGCGTGAACATTGCGAACCATTAGTGAAAATCAAAGCATCAGGTGGTATCCGCAGTTTGCAGACCGCATTGGATCTTATTGCTGTCGGTGCTGATCGCTTGGGAACAAGTAGTGGAGCGGCATTGGTAGCAGAGTGCGGTGGAGTACATACGCCAACTAATGTGGCAGGAGACTAAACAGTTTTATTATATACGTTTCTACTACTTTCTTTCCATATGTTATGAATTTTTCAACAAAAGCTATTCATGTTGGTCAAGAGCCGGACGAACTTACCGGTGCAGTAACAGTGCCATTATATCAAACCTCAACATACGCACAGTCAGGTATTGGTGAACATAAAGGATTTGAATATGCCCGTACCCATAATCTTACTCGGCAAAAATGGGAAGAAAATATTGCCGCATTGGAGCAAGGAACGCATGGTTTTGCTTTTGCCAGTGGGCTTGCAGCGATTGATACCATTATGAAAATGCTTTCGGCAGGCGATCATGTTGTTGCCGCCGAAGATATGTATGGCGGTACATTTCGACTCTTTGATAAAATTCTTCGGCGCATGGGAATGCACTTCACCTATGTTGATATGACTAATCCGGAGAATGTCCGTTCGGCACTCCAACCCAATACAAAAATGATTTACACAGAGTCGCCAACGAATCCGATGATGATGCTTACTGATCTCTCTGCTGTTGCGCAGATTGCTACGTCAGCAGGTGCAATGATGGTTGTTGATAATACTTTCATGAGTCCGTATTTACAAACACCGCTCACGCTTGGTGCTGACATTGTTTTGCACTCTGCAACGAAGTATTTGGGCGGTCATTCGGACTTGGTGAGTGGAGTGGTTGTTACCAATCGTACCGACATCGCGGATCAACTGCGCTTCTTACAGAATGCTGCCGGTGCAATTCCCGGACCCTTTGATTGTTGGCTCTGTTTACGTTCGATTAAAACGCTTGCTGTACGTATGAAACAGCATTGCGAGAATGCAAAAGCCATTGCAGAATTTTGTGCAAAGCATCCTGCTATTCATAAAGTGTACTATCCGGGTTTGGAGTCGCATCCGCAACATACTCTTGCTAAACGTCAAATGCGTGATTTTGGTGCGATGATTTCTCTTGAGCTTGGCACAGAAGAAAAAGCTCGTTCCTTTGCTAAGCGAGTCAAAGTATTCACGCTGGCTGAGTCATTGGGCGGTGTTGAGTCCTTGGTGTGCTATCCTGTCGGTATGACGCATGGTAGCGTTCCCGTAGAAACACGTGAGCGGTTAGGTATTACAACATCATTGATTCGCTTGTCTGTCGGTATCGAAGATGTTGAAGATTTAATTGCTGATATCGATCAGGCATTAGAGTAGAACTTTACTTTTCGCATGCTATACATCACGCATAACAATCAATTTCGTACTCTTGACCATCGACATAACGATGGCATTTCAGATGAGTTTTGAAAACCTGTGGTTTGATAATAGATGTTCCTAAAAGCATACGCACGCACTCCTGAACGCCTTCGGTGATTGAGGGGTGCGGGTGGATGAGTTCCGATAATTCTGCAATACCTTTATTCATCGAAATCAACAGAGCCGCCGCTTGTATTGCACTCGATGATTGCTCACCTACAATGCGCATTCCAAGTAAACGCATTTCTTCATCGTCTGTTACAAGAATTTTGACAAAACCACGCATACTCCGCATCGCAATAGCACGATTGATATACTCATAGCTCAATTTGGCAACACGATACGGTTTGCCGGATTGTCGCGCAGTTTGCTCATTCATGCCAACACCTGCCACCTCAGGGCGTAAGAACATGATGGTTGAAACATTCCCATGGCTAATGCTTTTACCATGATGCGGATTGCAAATCGTTTCCACGACATGGCGTCCCTCGACTTCACCAACATTGACTAAACAAATATCTGCTGTGAGATCACCGACTGCAAAAATGTTGGGAATACTTGTGCGACCATCTTTGTCAGCAACCACATTGCCGCCGGCATCGACTTCTACACCGACATCTTCGATGCCGATACCTTTAGTATTAGCCACACGTCCTACGGAAACCAGCGCCTTTTCGACATGATAGGTTTGCATTGTACCATCTGTGTATTGTAGGATATACTCAACATGACTATCAACGATACTCATCGATTTGAGTGAAGCATTGCGGTGAATTGTAACGCCATTCGCTTCAAGATTGGTCGTGATAATTTCGGAAATATCTGGATCTTCAAAGGGAAGAATACGATCTGCCTTATCAATCAGTCGAACATCTGTTGCACCAAAATTGGAAAAGATGGTTGCGAATTCACAACCAATTACACCCGCGCCAAGCACGACCATACTTTCGGGAAACTCATCAAGATCGTGCACACCATCACTGGTCATGATAATCTCTTCGTCTATAGGAATATGCGGTAATTTGCGTGGTGTACTGCCGGTAGAGAGAATAATATAATCACACGAGATCCGTTCGCAGGTTGTGGGGGTAGTAATTTCAACAATGTTGGGTGTAATCATTTTACCAAAGCCCTTTGCAAAGCGAAAATTATCACTGCGATAATAGGTTTGGAGCATGGTGATTTGATCCATGAGCTGACGGTGGCGCGTGTCAATTGCTTGGCGCATAGACTCCATCATTTCTTGAAAGGTAAAGTGCATGCCATCGATTTTATAGCCACGATCTTGAAAGCGTAATCTTCGAGCATCACGTGATAATTCCCACAATGTTTTCGATGAAAGTGCTCCACGAAAAATACCTGCACCGCCCACTAAATCTTTTTCGATCAAAAGAACTTTTTTACCAAAATCAAGGGCACGAATTGCCGCCGCATAGCCCGAAGGACCGCCGCCGATAACACAAATATCATAGTGAGCAAAATGGTTCAAAGGTGTAAGCATGAGTGTGGAGAAGAGAGAGAAGAAAAACAGTATGTGTAAAGTATCATGATGGTACGAAAGTTACGGAACTACTTGAAGAGATTCAAGTTCTTCGTTGAGTGTACTCCATTCTTCCATGACGGTATCGAGTTGTTCTTTCGTGCGTTGATATCGCGCAGTAATGTCGTGCATGTCCGAGCGCGAATAGAAATCCGCAGAGGACATTGCTTGCTCGTATTGTGCAATATCTTCTTCATGTTGCGCAATCAATGTTTCCACTTCTTCAATGCGCCGCTTGATGCGCCGCTCTTCGCGTTGACGCTGCTTTGTGGCTTCGCGCTGTGCTTGCGAGTCCGTGCGTGTCTCTTGCCCAATCTCGTTCGGGCGGGTGAGTTCTTGTTGGATCAGTGTCAATACTGCTTGTTCTTCGCGCTCTTTGGTAGCAAGAAATTCACTCATATCGCCAACATATTCACGCAGAACACCATGCTTAAATTCCACAACTTTGGTTACTAATCCGGTGAGGAATTCCCGATCATGCGATACCACCAACACGGCACCCTCAAAGTCCAGCAGAGCTTGTTTTAAGACATCTTTCGAGCGCATGTCAAGGTGATTCGTCGGCTCATCAAGCACTAACAGATTGCA
>DHLT01000171.1:3874-7241 GCA_002405405.1 Ignavibacteria bacterium UBA4661
GAACAGATTGCATGGTTCAAGCAAAAGTTTTGCTAAGGCAAGACGCGATTTTTCACCACCGGAAAGAACTTTGACTTTTTTATTGACACTTTCGCCACTGAAGAGAAATGCACCTAAAATATCGCGGATATAGACGCGAATATCGCCTTGCGCTGTGCGATCAATCACATCAAAAACACTCAAATTCGGATCAAGTAACTCTGCTTGATGCTGTGCATAATAGCCGACTGAAACATTATGACCAAGTGTCAGTGTACCCATGTATGTCTCAACACCCGCAATGATTTTCGACAGAGTTGATTTGCCCTCGCCATTACGTCCGACAAATGCAATTTTTTCGCCACGCTCGATAGCAAAATTGATATTCTTGAGAATATGTGCCGCATCGTAGTATTTGTTAAGGTTTTGCGTTTCAACGACGACACGACCGGAGCGTGGAGCAGGCGGGAAGCGAAATTCAATCGCGGTATTATCTTCATCCTCGACTTGAATGCGATCAATTTTGTCTAACTGTTTAATACGCGATTGCACTTGAACTGCTTTTGTGGCTTTGTAGCGAAAGCGTTCGATAAATCGCTCAGTATCGGCAATGGCTTTTTGTTGATTTTCAAAGGCGCGTAACTGTTGTTCGCGGCGTAAGGCACGCTCTTCGACATAGCGGGAATAGGGAAAAGGATAATCATAGAGTTTGCCGAATGATACTTCGACTGTACGTTTGGTAATCGCATCAAGAAAAGCACGATCATGAGAAATAAGCACAAGAGCTTTCGTCCATGACTGCAAGTACTGTTCGAGCCATCGCAAAGAGTCAATATCCAAGTGATTCGTTGGTTCATCCAAGAGTAAATAGTCGCATTGTTGCAATAAGAGTTTTGCCAATTCCACCCGCATACGCCAGCCACCGCTGAATTCCATAAGTGGACGATCCAAGTCTTCCTGTTCAAAGCCAAGACCTTTCAACACGCGCTCAATATCAGCACGCAGTGTCTGACCACCACTGCGGAAGTAATGATCGTTTGCATCGGAGAGATCATGAACCAATGCCAAGTACTCTTCTGAATCATGATCGGTACGGCGCGAAAGTTCGTCACTGATTGTTTTCACACGCTCTGCACTCTGGAGAACATCACCAAAGACTGTTGCAGTCTCGTCATAGACGGTACGGTAGCTATCCGGTGCGCCATCTTGCCCCAAGTACCCGATAAGCGCATTGGTTGGAATCGAGATTGTACCTGCATCAGCTTGCATGGTGCCGGTAATGAGTTTTAAGAGTGTTGATTTTCCTGCACCATTGATGCCCGTGAGACCTACTTTATCGGTTGGACGAATCGAATCAGAAATGACGTCATGCACAACATGCCCCGCATGGGCAAGTGAGATATTGGAAAGTGAAATCATGAAGAAAAGAGCAAAGAATCAAAAATAAAGAGTCAAGAGCCAAGAACATCTTGCGTATGACATGCACGCAAAACTGACAACAAAGATACATCACCGCAAGTGCAGTTCGGTGGTGTACTTCACTTCGCGGAGAACAAATGATGTTTGCACATTGACAATGCTATCAAAATCGGCAAGTTTTTGCATAAACAGCTGATACTCGTTCATATCAGCAACCACGACTTTGAGTAAGTAATCAAATTGCCCCGCAATATTGTAACATTCCATGACTTCGGGAATGAGAGCGATGTCGCGGTCGAACTTGCTGATAATCGGTTTGGAATGTTCTTTCAGCGAAAGGAAGCAATGAACAATCAGTGATTTTTCCGCATGAGTGCGCGATACTAAGGCAACATATTTTTCGATGAATCCTTCGCGCTCTAATCGGCGGATACGCTCATAGACTGGCGTAACAGAAAGATCAATCTGAAACGCAATCTCTTTGGTCGTAAGCTTAGCATCACGTTGTAAGATTTCGAGAATACGAATGTCGGTGTCATCAAGCTGAGAAAGAGGATGTTTTTTTGCGATTGCAGAACTATGTTTTTCAGGGGAAGAAGAGTCAGTTAGATGATTCTTCTTGTTTTGTACTTTCGCAATCGTCCAAACAGATTGTTTTTTCTGTTGTTGTTTCATATTGTAGAAATATAATCTTCAAAAAAGATTGTTTGTAAAAAATAGGTGTTTTATCTCGTAGTTTTGAAGAAATAATTTCTGAATAATTACTTCTAATCCTTTTTCTCTCATCTTTTCGTTCGTTCCTCATGGCAACAGTAGCAAAAGCAAAAGCAACCAAAGCAGTCGCCCAAACCAATGGCATTGCAAAAAATGGTGCAAAAAATGGCGTTGCAAAAGCAACCAATATCCCTGCAAAAAAAGGTAAAGGTACCTTCTCCGAAGTACCGGGCGTGTATTGCGTTCGTGATATTGCACTCGCAGAAGAAGGTCGTAAGCTCATCCAGTGGGCTGAGTCACGCATGCCTGTGTTGATGGCTCTTCGTGAAAAGTACAGCAAAACGAAACCTCTCAAAGGTTTGCGCTTGGCAGGTTGCTTGCACGTAACAAAAGAAACTGCTGTTTTGGTTGAAACATTGACAGCAGTCGGTGCAGATGTGTCATGGTCAGGTTGTAACCCGCTTTCAACCAATGATGCAGTTGCCGCGGCGCTTGCAAAAAATGGAACAAAAATTTTCGCTTGGAATGGTAATCATGATGATTTCTACTGGTGTATTGATCGCACGATTGATCTCAAACCACATCTTACACTCGATGATGGTTGTGATTTGATCAACACTGTCCATGAGCAACATCCTGAGTTTGCTTCAACCGAAGTCATTGGTGGTACCGAAGAAACAACCACCGGTGTACACCGCTTGCGTGCTCGCGCTGCGGCTGGCAAATTGCTCTATCCGGTGTATGCAGTGAATGACGCAGAAACCAAATGGGATTTTGATAATGTGTATGGCACAGGTCAATCCACACTCGATGGTATTCTCCGTGCAACATCAGTCATGCTCGCAGGTAAAAACTTCGTTGTTGCCGGCAATGGTCATTGCGGTATGGGTGTAGCAAAACGTGCTTCCGGCATGGGTGCTAATGTGATTGTTACCGAAATCAAAGCAACAGCGGCTCTGAAAGCATTGCTCGAAGGTCAAGATGTTATGACAATGGATCAAGCAGCAAAAGTTGGCGATATCTTCTGTACAGCAACAGGCGTAAAAGACATCATCCGCGAGAAACACTTCCTTTCAATGAAAGATGGTGCTATCGTGTGCAACACAGGTCACTACGATGCTGAAATCAACTTGAAAGAGCTTGCAAAAGTATCGAAATCAAAACGTACTATCCGCGAGAACTGCGAAGAATACACCTTGAAAAACGGTAAAAAAATCTTCGTTCTTGCAGAAGGTCGCTTGGTGAATTTGGCGGG
>DHLT01000171.1:7387-8547 GCA_002405405.1 Ignavibacteria bacterium UBA4661
AAGGTCATCCGTCAGAAGTGATGGACATGTCGTTTGCAAACCAATTCATGTGTCACATCAAATTGGTTGAAGCATTCCGCAAAGGCAAAAAACTGCCAAACGAAGTGATCGACATTGATCCTGCACAAGATGAATTCATCGCAGAAACAAAACTCCGCACTCTCGGTAAAAAAATCGACAAACTGACCAAAGAGCAGTTGGCATATATCAACGATTACAATGCAGGTACCTAATCTGTTTGTATCATGACTAAGTAAATGCAAAGCCCCATGTGTTCATTCGCATGGGGCTTGTTGTTGAGAGCTAGCGATTCATGAGTTGTGGTAGAAAAAACAGACCAATCATACCGGCTACAGAGCATACTCCCCAAAATATCTCTGCAATATCCAAGTACACAAGCACATCGCCTGCAATATTTACAGTACCAAGAAATAACATCGTTAGCAGTATGATTCGAATAGTTTTCTTTATGGTCTTTTTCATAGTAAGGATTTGATGATAAGCCAAAGAGAATTGAATATCGTATAAAGGTTATCATTCCTTATCTCGAAGTAAAAAATATACCATTTTGCCGAAGCCCGAGATTAACCATGCAAAGAGAATAACACCCTTTAGCACATCAACTGAAAGCACACCGATAACATAAAGAGCGATACCAAGATATATCCGCGTTATAGGTTGAAACAGAGTGAAGACTTGGTATATGGCAATCAAGCCAAGTACACCCCAAAGCAAGAACAATAACATACCCATGAAAACAGAGAATAGCAATGACGAGCATAACACTCTGAACATAATTTAGCACAACGATTACAATGCGCAATCTATCGGCGAGACTATACCGCAATCAGCACTGCTCAAGAATCATCATTGAGGAATTATTTGTACTTTGAAGAAGTATAAAAACAGTACAATCAAACACATCGGAGCATACAACCATGGCAAACATCATCGAACAATGGATCGAATCACGCGGCAACGAAGCCCTGCAAAAGCTCATGCACGATGAAACACTTACTTTCGAGGATAAGGTGATCCTCGCAATCGTAGCGCATCGTGAAGAAACCAAGAAAGAATTTGCTTCTCTGAATGCTCGCATGGACAAAATAGATGCTCGCATGGATAAAATCGATGCTCGGCTTGACAAGATTGACACGCGG
>DHLT01000171.1:8680-11488 GCA_002405405.1 Ignavibacteria bacterium UBA4661
CGCGGATAGAAAAACTCGAATCGCGCATCTTCGACTTGCAAAACGCTCAAAATGCACTCGTCTGGAAAATACTCGGTGGTACCGGTACAATACTCGCACTCTCCAAAGCCATCGAGCATTTTTGGAAATAGACCCCACGCTCATCCACCAACCCATCATCGAAGACATCGGCTTCAAAGCCAAAGAAATCATCCTACGCAGGATCGGCGAGGGCAAAGATACCGATGGCAATAAATTCGCGGGTACTGCTTCTCAAGGGACATAAAAAAAAACGGTCAATTCACGTATTGAAAAAAGGGATTGGAGGTCTGTGTGATGACAAACGTAACGACAAGTCTAAAAAAATATCAAAAAGAAGACACGGTGAGTCCGTACACATGTGCATACCTGCTGTCGAGAATACTTGATGAGGTTAGTGAAAAAGAGCCGGACGGACTGTATCTGCAAAGTCTTTTTGCGAACGATTGCACGCAAGAGGAGCTTGTAAGTTGCTCCGATCTTGTCGGCGCAATACGGCAGGCGACACCTGACTCGCTCTTCAAAGAGGATCCGCCTTTAGCGCGGTCGGTGGGCAATACTGATCTCTTTGATTATATCTACCCTGATCTTGCGTGGGTGTATAGTGTGAAGTGAGGATTGCGCTGTTGGGCGATTGTGTTTTAGGCGTATGCCCTTCGACAAGCTCAGGACGGCGCGATACGCCCGTACGTCTTTAATGTTTCTTGAATGCTTTTAATCATATCCTCTTTGAATGCTACACTTTTGAGAAGCTCTTGCTCGGCAAACCGTGCAAGGGCTTCTTGGTTTTTAGGGGTAAGAATTCCCAAAGTGTAGCGGTATTGCTATTTTGTGAAGAGAAGATACTTCGGACAATCATGTTGAGGAGCGACATTCATGCAGGATTCGTTACACAAAATGCAAGAAGAAATTCATCGGCGGGTACTTGCCGAAGAAGAAAAACGGCGTATTGCTAAACGTCGCGCAGAAGCCCGAAAAGCCGCTGAGGAATCCTCACGTGCTATTGCAGAACATCTTTCGCAAGAGGAAATTCATCGTATTGCACTCGATGTAGAGCGCGAGTATGCCAAGCATCAATCTCAACAGAATGTGCCAACAGATGGATGGTGGGAGCATCAAGATATCGAAACACTTGTTGGATTAGCACAAGTAACATTTACAGAAGAAACCATTGGGCTGAAAGTGTGGCGTTGGCTTTTGACCATTTTCGCCATGATGATGGCTTGGTTGGTACTTTTTCCTGAAACAACCTCGCGTACCTTCAACTTTATACTATTATTGTTGATGCTTTTTGTTGTGCTTGGTTTTTGGGGGAATCATTACAAGCAATCAGACAAAAAATTAGCCGCAAAATACTGTATCCGAACACGCTACACATTTTTTCTTCGTCCAAAGCGGTGGCGTTTGCGATACCGCGATCGCTTAATTCAACAGTGGCGCAAGCGTGGCTGGTCGGTGCTTGCTTATCATGATGCGGGGCTATTGCGCTCGTCTTATTTGGTGTTGAAAAAGATCGAAGAGTAGGGGTATATGCGGTGTGCAGAGCAACCTCGACGAAATGAATAATTGAACCACAATGTAGGTGCGAACTAATGTGTTCGGTAGTTTGCCGATACTTTCTTTTGTTGTAACGTATAATACAATCCCCCTATGGCACTGAGTTGGAATGAAATCAAAGACCGTGCTCTTCGCTTTAGCAAAGAGTGGGCAGATACGCACCGTGAAACAGAATCAGCAAAACCATTCTTGGATGCTTTCTTCGAGATATTCGGTGTACCGCGCAGGAAAATCGCCACCTTTGAGCATCGTGTAAAGCAATTAAACGATCAAGCAGGCTACATAGATAAGTTGTGGAAAGGTCTTTTGCTTATCGAAATGAAAAGCACAGGCAAGAATCTCGAAAAAGCATTTGCGCAGGCAATCGGCTATACACATGGCTTGAAAGATCATGAATTGCCACGCTATGTGCTTGTATGCGACTTTCAGCGATTCCGTTTGTATGACCTCGAAGAAAACACCACCGTTGAATTTCTTCTTGCCGACCTCACGCAGAATATCCATCACTTTGGGTTTATCGCGGGCTATACCAAGCGCACATACCAAGAGCAAGACCCCGTCAATATCAAAGCCGCCGAACTCATAGGCGACTTGCACGACCAACTCAAAAACATTGGTTATGACGGACATGCACTCGAAGTGTATTTGGTGCGTTTACTCTTTTGTCTCTTTGCAGAAGATACCGGTATCTTTCGGCGACAGCAATTTCAAGACTTCATTACTGATCGTACCAATGAGGACGGAAGCGATCTTGCGGGGTGGATTGACCAACTCTTTCAAGTGTTGAATACTCCACAGGATAAGCGATTGAAAAATCTCGATAGCGATCTTGCAGAGTTTGCGTACATCAATGGCAAGCTCTTCGAGGAGCGACTGCCTACGGCAAGTTTCGATAGTACCATGCGCTCGGCACTGCTTCGTGCATGTGCACTTGATTGGAGTAAAATTTCACCTGCGATTTTTGGGGCAATGTTTCAATCGGTCATGAATGCTGATCGCCGCCGTAATCCTTGTGCGCATTACACGAGCGAGAAGAATATCCTCAAGGTTATCAAGCCACTTTTTCTTGATGCTCTGTGGGCAGAGTTTGAACGTGTCAAAAACAACGAACGCCGATTGCGCGATTTTCACCGCTCGCTTGCGGAATAGACCTTACTTGATCCTGCGTGCGGGTCTGGCAATTTCATGGAGATACCCTCCCGCGAATTGCGCATGCATGAACTCGAAATACTA
>DHLT01000137.1:0-3432 GCA_002405405.1 Ignavibacteria bacterium UBA4661
GATATTCGCCTTGTCAATATGCTGGGGCAGACCGTAGTAGTGCTTGCACAAGGGCAACGTTTGCTTTCGGGTGTACATACATTTCCAATAGCCAGCGCGGGTCTTGCCAATGGTGTGTATGCGGTGCAGGTGGTGTCGGGTGGGCGTATTCTGCACACGCAGAGTATCGTGGTGGCGCGGTAGCATGTTGTTTGTATGTTGCCTCAACACTCTCATTGCATGACAGCAATCCTACGTATGAATCTGCAAGGATAATCTTTATAGCCATGCCCAAAGACTATCGTTTATGGTAGCATGATGATACGCAGAAGGGGGCTTGAATGCCCCCTTTTTTTATACGTCAGTGGAAATTCCCCCACACCCTACCGATGCGAATGAATCAACTTTTGCGTTTTGGCGAACATGACATCTTGCACACCTTCACCCCGCAAGAAATCATGCGGAAAACCCAACTCAATGCTGCTCACGACATCCAAACGATGCAGATGATCGGCAGTCAATTCCAACCCAACAACACCGAGCGATTCTTGTAATTGTTCTGCTGATTTCGCACCGACAATCGGAATCACCACATTGCGTTGAACAGAGCTATTTTGTCGCGTCCATTGCAAGGCAACTTGTACCGGTGGCACGCCGAGTTCTTGTGCAATGGCAACGACCACTTCGGCAATTGCTTGACTGCGTTCATTGCGCCGGATGCTGTGTTCCGGCACACGCCCCGATTCACCTCGCAAATACTTGCCCGTCAGCGCGCCACCGCCGATAGCACCCCAAGGCGTAATCGCCAAATCAAAGGCATGAGCCATTGGGAAGAGATCACGCTCCGGTGTGCGTTGTATGAGAGAGTACTCCACCTGCAAGCCCGCAAAACGATGCCATCCGCGCAGTTCAGCAATGGTATTTGAGCGTGCAATCACCCATGCGGGCGTATCGGAAATCGCAATGTAGTGTGCTAATCCTTGCGATATAATGTCATCAAGACCACGCATGACTTCTTCTTCGCGGGTTGTGCTATCCCACGCATGAACCCACAGAACATCGATATAGCCTGTTTTCATGCGCTTTAAGCTATCATGTACCGAGCGCACAAGATTTTTGCGATGATTCCCCGCAAAGTTTGGATCGCCATCACGGTCGCGGAGTGTGTATTTGGTTGCAATGACAAAATGATCGCGGTCGCTTGCTACAAATTCTCCTACGAATTTCTCCGAGGTACCAAAGGTGTACAAGTTTGCCGTATCGAGAAAATTCCCGCCCGCATTGGTGTAGGTATCAAAGATGGCTTTGCTTTGTGCGTAGTCCGCGCCATAATGCACTTCGGTGCCGAAGGTCATGGTGCCGAGAGCCAGCTCGGACACGCGCAAGCCGCTGTTGCCGAATAATCTGTACTTCATGATGTAATGAAAGAATGAATGAAACAGCGAAAAGAAGTGCGAGTATAATCACAAAGAAGGACATAGATGCCTTTGAAAAATTTTGGTATCAAATATTACCAAGGAAGAGTATCCTGAAGATGAATGTATGCACCACTTGGACCATCTTCTCCCAGCGTTGCAAGTTGAATCGAAGTCAGTGCACCATCGGTAATTTCCATCGGTGCAATATCTTTGCCACCCATATCGGTTTTGACCCAACCCGGATGTGCCGCATTGACTTTAATTGGTGTGTCTTTAAGCGCGTGAGCAAGATGAATCGTAAAGGAGTTCACTGCTGTTTTGGTAGTGTTATACGCAAGTAATTTGGTATTGTAAATCGGTGAGCCGGGTTGTGCGTGAAGTGTGAGCGAACCGAGAATACTGGAGAGGTTCACAATGCGTCCTGCTTCGGCTTTGTGAATCAATGGCAGAAGAATTTGTGTGAGCTCCACCAAGCCAAAGAAGTTGACATCGAATGTTTCGCGAAGTAACTTCATGGGAATCGTCGCAGCATTATTCGGCTGTCCAAAGTCGGTTACCTCGGTCATAATACCTGCATTGTTAACCAAAATATCGAGCTTACCAAAGGTGCTTGCGATATACTCTTGCACATGGGGGAAATCGGCAGAGTTTGCCATATCAAGCTGAATAAATTCCACTGATAAACCTTGTGCTTTGAGTTCGTCTGCCGCCGCTTGTCCGCGCTGTGCATCACGCGCACCCATGAGAACATGAATGCCCTTTTGTGCAAGTCCGCGTGCTGTTTCTAAACCGATACCTTTGTTTGCACCTGTGACGAGTGCTACGAGTTGCGCTGTTGTTGCCATGATGACAAACCTTCGTAAAAATGGTAATGAAAGTGTACAAACCCTGCACCATGCAAGGAATTGCGTGTTGAGTATAAAATCAATTTTTGTTTTCCATCTGCACCATCATGCCGGTGCGTACAAGAAAGGGAATCATATTCAATCCCCTGCGCCCCTGCTTGTCAACTTGAATAATGGTTGCATAGAGTTTACGTACGGGTTTTGCTCTATGATGATTCGGATGTTCATTATTATTGTACATACAACTATTACTCCTAAAAAAATCTCATACGAAGATGAGATAATGAAAAAGAATGAATCAGACAGTTTCAAGAGCGAATGATTGTGTGGCTTGCCACAGGGTTGCGGTTAATTCTTTAATGACCTCAGCCCCAAGAATTTCTTGCAATCGCCCATTTAAACGACTTTGCGCTAATCGCAAGTCAGCATCGATTTTTTTTCCGGCTTGCGTTGGCAGAAGATAGGAATGCTTTCCATCAACTGTACGGAGCACCAAACCCTGTTGCTCCATCTTATCAACAAATCGTGTTACCGTCGAAGGAGCAAGTTGCATCATACCGGCAAGTTCACTTGGCTGTATGCCGGGGCGATCATTCACCATGATCACCAGCATCGCATGCGAAGGAGCAAGACCTGTTTCGGCAAACTCCTCATCGGCAATCCTACTCACCAATCGCGTCAACGCATTGACCGAATAGAAAAGGCAAGAACTGTACTGTTTGCAAGCCGCGTGCATAGGATTAACGGGATGTGTACTGCAATCACAATTGTATGTACAAACATACAGCACTATTGTTGTATATGCAAATATATTTTTCCAACATTATAAAAATATGGTATTGAAGTCCATCATTGTGCATTTCTGCATCGGATTTTCTTCAACACCATATTATTCTTCGCCCTGAGTTTGTTAAAATTCGACGTTCACACCAATACTTGGCAAGACACCAATCGATGAGTTTTGAACTGCCTCACGAGCAACAAAATCCCATCGGATGCCCGATACATTTTTACGCCCATTGATATTTTGAATATCGATATATGTTACAAGTTGCAAACCTGAAAAGCTCCAGCGCCGATCAATACGTACATCAATAGCAAAGAGTGCGGGCAAACGCTCTCCCTCATTTAAACGTGTAAAATTGAGTTGTCCTTCGCGTACTGATCCCCGTCCGTTCACAACATGTTGG
>DHLT01000137.1:3520-4090 GCA_002405405.1 Ignavibacteria bacterium UBA4661
TGTCCTTCGCGTACTGATCCCCGTTCGTAAAATGGTGTTGTCGGCAGTCCTGTTGCCAATCGCATTTTAGCACTCACTTCCCATTTCTCATTAAAACGATAGCCGGCGGCGATATTACCCAGAATCCGAGAGTCGTAATTTCCGGTGCGCTCAACACCTTCAATCGAAGTAAAGAGTGTACGATTGATGCTGATACTTGCCAATCCGTAGAGCGGAATATCGCTCAATTTCTTTTGGACAAAAAACTCAATACCATACGCACGACCTGTTGCCGTTGGTGTAACCGGTTCCAAGCCGAAAGGAATATCGAGTGTAAGGTCATCAAATGATGTTGGTGCCAAGACACCTTGCGGACGGAACACCCGCGCAGGGTAATCAGCATACTGCTTGTAATATGTTTCAATCGTAAACTTTATATCGGTTGTTGGTGTTATCTCATAACCAAGAATTGCTTGATCGGCACGAAAAGGAACGAGATTGCGTCCATTGCGAGCATCGCCAATCATCCAAATATATTGTGGCGATTGATAGTATCGTCCTGCGCTAAAATTGAGTGAAGAAATTGGATTT
>DHLT01000284.1:0-2861 GCA_002405405.1 Ignavibacteria bacterium UBA4661
CATCATACATTGTGTAGCAGTACCGAAATTTTGTTTTTGTTACTGCCCCTATTGCTTGGTGAGCAAGAAAAATATTGCTGTAGCGTTGCGAGACGCATACGATGTGGTCTGTAGTCGCATTCAGCAACCAAGAAAATCACAAGTAATAGCAAACTGCTTATTGAGAGTGCTTAAGACTCAGTACGATGTATGCCGTAGGCAGAGCTGTATTCATCATATTTCAGCAAATCGCTATCGGGTTCAGGTACTTCTGTATCACGCTTACAAAGTGTTTTGAGTACATCAATATCACTGTGCCAGCGGTTGCCGATAAAAAATTCCCCGCCTGAAAAATCACGAGTTTTATAGAGTGCCTTTTCGGTGTAGCAGGTACCAAGATACGCATAGTGCATACCTTGTTCTTTGGCATAGCGTATGGCATGTCCCATCATCCATTTGCCGACCGGAAAGTGTTCCATCAGTGTTGTATCAAAAAAGGCAAACCAGTATTGCAAACAAGCAAGCTCAGTACCAGCGCCGTGCAGACCAAGAACAATGTAGCCGATTGTTCGCTCAGCACTCTTGACATGGGCGATATGGGTGCAATTGCTGTGGTGCAATACATATTGTAGGCGTTCCCTACTCATACTGCCACCTGAAAACCGCTCTTCGGCATAATTCGTACAAAAGGAAATAAAATTTTCGTCTGACAAGTCGAAACTCTCTTTGGAGATAATATCCATTGCCATAGCAAAAGGCTCGGCTTTGCGATTGACACGACGATTCTCCGAGCTTTCCGCATAGCGAGCGAGGTCGATTCGAAAACTTCGCGCCATGTAGAGCATAGGCTGTGTCAGTGTTGTATCGCCTGTGTACGGTAGAAAACCCTTGTGGTAGATATCAGCATACTCGTTTGGATGATCGGGGATTGCATAGATTGCGTAGCCAAAGGTATAGGTGGTATAATTCTTGTGGTATTCGGAAAAAAGAATTTGCATGATTATGTGTGAAACGTTTAAGAAATTAGCGTGTTATTTTAAGTAGAAAGATCCGAAGTAGAAAGCTAAAAAGAAATAGAACAATACTCAATAGCAATAGTAGCAATCTAGTAGAAAATCCCTGTAATGTGCATTGCCGCAAACTGCCAAAAGCATGTGGTGTATCTTTTAATATGGTGTCAGGGTGCGAAAGACGTTACGGCGTTGATATGGTGTCATCTTTAAAAAAGAATTGCTAACATTTAAACCTTTTATAAGCAGAGCATATCATAGAGGTTATATCTCGCAGTGTATAGTACGCGCGATGTGTAAATACAAGTTGTTGTAAGCATGTGATATTTTCTGTATGGTGCTGCGCTCATATATCGATTGTAAACTCATATCATCTTTTTCTACTTTTTTTGCCGTACCATTATGGCTATGATTGACAAATATGTTGGTGCTTGGACACAACAAACAGCTGAGCATCTTCTTCGCCGAACCACCTTTGGTGCGAACCGCACGCTGACTAGCCAAGTGCAAAGCATGGGTATGGATGCCGCTATTAATCAGTTGCTCTCAACAGAAAATGCCGTATTACCCGATCCCCCGGTGAATTGGGCAGATGGTACGACATTCCATGACAAAGCGTACGATGGCAACAACGACAACGGCAATTTTGTGAATTCTCTGCGTGCATGGTGGCTTGATCTGATGTATCGTCAGGGATTGTCTCTGCGAGAGAAAATGACACTCTTTTGGCATGGGCATTTGGTGAGTAATCAAACAACCGTGTTGGATTCACGCTATATGTATCGGCAGAATCAGCTCCTTCGCCGCTTTGCAATGGGGAATATCCGCACACTGCTCTATGAGATTACCATTGATCCCGCCATGCTGATTTTTTTGAATGGAAATGTTAATCGTGCTGATGGCACCAATCGCGCTAATGAAAATTATGCTCGTGAATTACAGGAACTGTTCACGATTGGCAAAGGACCGGAACGTGCTACCGGCGATTATACTAACTATACCGAAGCAGATATTCGTGCCGCTGCTCGTGTACTGTCGGGTTGGACAATTCCTGCAACAAGCCGTCTAACGGGAACAATCACCGTAGATTATAATACGACGCGCCATGACCCCACAGATAAACAATTTTCGTCTGCTTATGGCAACACAATCATTCGGGGTGGGCGGACTGCCGCCGATGGTCCGCGTGAAATCAATGAATTACTCGATATGATTTTCCGCCAAATTGAGACTGCCCGTAACTATGTGCGTCAGCTGTACATCTTTTTCTTTAACTCTGATATCTCTAATGATGTTGAAATGAATTTTATTCGTCCGTTAGCAACTGAGTTACAGACGAATCGCTATGAACTTGTACCGACCTTGCGACGGATGTTCTCGAGCGAGCATTTCTATGATATGTCTCTTCGCGGGGCAATGATTAAAAATCCGATTGATTTTACGCTGGATTTCTTCCAGCGATTGAACATCCAATTTCCTACGTCGGCACAGAATCGTATTGGCAATTACAATTATTTTAATGCGATTCGCGGTACAACCTTCAATTTACAGATGAGTGTCCTTGATGCACCGACGGTCTTTGGCTGGCCCCCCTATTATCAGACGCCCGACATGTACCGATTGTGGGTCAGTACGGCGACGATGCCACAGCGCACAAGTTTTTTAATTGAGCGATTGGGTCAATTAGCAGGAAATGGATGGACGCAAAACACGACGACCGGTAACACAACTCTTCGACTAGACTTACTGGTTTTTGCGCAACAGTTTGCGCGTCCTGATGATCCAACGCGCCTTGTAGCCGATATTGCCGATATGCTGCTGCCAACAACACTCACCGATACGATGATTGGCTATATCGTCTCAGAGGTACTG
>DHLT01000284.1:3099-5807 GCA_002405405.1 Ignavibacteria bacterium UBA4661
CAACGAACTCCACGGCGGCGAATCGTACAGCAGTCACATCGCGCATATTGTCGGTGTTGCAGTACATTATGCGTATGGCAGAGTATCAACTCATGTAATCCCTTTGATAATTCGTCGAAATCCCACACTCTTCTTCTTTTACAACTATGAATCGCAGAAACTTTCTTCAGCAAGCGATGAATGCAGGGATCGCATTGCCGGTAGCTATCAATGGGATGTCGGTTCGTGCTATGGCGCAGTCGCCGATTGTGCAATCCATGGCAGGGCTTGCTGCTAACACGGATAAAATTCTCGTCCTGCTCCAAATGCAGGGTGGCAATGACGGCTTAAATATGGTTATTCCGCTCGACCAATATGCACGATACAGTACTGTACGACCAACAATTGCTATCCCTGAAGCAGCGGCAATTCGTCTTGGCTCAACCGGTGTGGCGTCAACAATGGGCTTGCATCCTGCTATGACAGGCTTGAAATCTTTGTATGATGATGGGAAAGTTACGCTCGTACACGGTGTAAGTTATCCTTCGCCCAACTTTTCGCACTCACGCTCTACGGATATTTGGATGACGGCTTCTGATTCCAATCAAACACTCGTAACAGGCTGGAATGGACGTTTCTTGGATGTTGCGTATCCAAACTACCCAGACAATTATCCAAATCCCGCCATGCCTGATCCATTAGCAATTCAAATCAGTGCTCAGGTTTCGACAATCTTTCGAGCCGCAGGTGAAACAATGGCTGTAGCTCTTACCGATCCGCAAGCGTTTTATAACCTAGTCAATGGTTCCGGTGCAGCAAATCGCAATGCTGCAGGTGAAGCGGCGGACAACTCACTTGCCGGGCAAAATATTGCCTATATTCGCCAGATTCAAGCACAGTCGATGGAATATGCTTCTTCGATCAAACGTGCGGCAGATCGTGCGACAAATCGTGTAACCTATGCAACGAATAATCCTCTTGCCGCACAACTAGCGATTGTTGCTCGCTTAATTGCCGGTGGTTTGAAAACTCGGATCTATGCCGTGCAAATTGGTGGCTTTGATACACATGTCAATCAAGTTACTGCCGGTACACCTATTGCGGGAGCACATGCACAATTGATGTTGAGGATTTCGGATGCGATCAAAAATTTTCAAGATGATTTGCGTTTGCAAGGAGTCGAAGACAAAGTGCTCGGAATGACTTTTTCCGAATTTGGTCGTCGTGTGGAACAAAATAGCAGTGTAGGTACTGACCATGGTACATCGGCGCCGGTATTCTTCTTCGGCAAAAATGTTCAACCCGGCATTATTGGTACAAACCCTAGTTTGACTAATCTTGTTAATGGAAATAATCTTGCAATGCAGTATGATTTTCGTCAGTTGTATGCTTCCGTACTGTCGCAATGGTTTGATGCAACACCGGATGAACTCTTTGCTGCTGTACGCAAAGAACCTACTGCATTTGCGCAGATTCCGATTGTGCGCCGCACAACAACCTCTGTTCGGAATACGCCCATCGGTGCTAATGGTGATCTTGGTATGCTTCGGCATTTCCCGAATCCTGCATCGTCACTTATGACGATTGACTACAAACTCCCAACTGCCGGTATGGTAACTGTCAAACTTTTTGATGTGCAGGGGCGTGAACTCTCTACCTTGCGTGATGCATATGAGATGAGCGGACAGCACACGATTTTATGCGATGTGTCGTCATTGCCACAAGGTGTTTATTACTACCGTATGCAATACAACGAAGTGCTGATTACACGACAAGTAGTCGTACAGAGGTAAGAGTAAAGAGTAAGGAAGAGAATTAAATACTATACAAAGAAACCCCGTCGAAAGAGAATTCACGGGGTTTTCTGTTGGGAGAAAAAGCAGATGATTTACTCGGACAGAGAAGTTGCAGACTCTAAAAAATAGGTTTTCATGTTGCCTTTGCCCTTGATGGCAATATCGCCACGAGGAACAAGAGTAAAGGATTGTACATCGGGATGAGCGAATGCTTGCAGAGCATGAGCAAAATCTGCCGACACATGAATACGTCCTGCTTCACCATGCGATTCCATGCGTGAAGCGGTATTGACGGCATCGCCCCACAAATCATACGCTGCTTTGCGCTTACCGATAATACCTGCTACCACTTTGCCTGTATGGATGCCGATACGCATATGAATCGGTGAACCGTCTTGGATGGTAAGGGCACGAATGAGTAGTTGTGCTTCGAGAGCAAATTGCGCCAAACGTAAGGCATGGTCTTCTGTTGGTGTTGGTGCGCCGGTGACCGCCATATAGCAATCGCCGATAGTTTTGATTTTTTCAACACCATAGCGTTCGGCAATGCTATCAAGCAGTCGAAAAATCATATCAAGTGTTTGCACTAACTCTTCGGGAGTAACACGTGCCGACAGCGTGGTAAAGCCAACAATATCGGCAAAGAGTACCGACACCGCATCGTAACTATCGGCAATGACAGTTTCTCCTGTTTTTAGTCGTTCGGCAATATCGTTAGGCAGAATGTTCAAAATGAGTGCATCTGTACGTTCTTTTTGTTCATCGAGCATTTGATTTGCTTCTTCAAGCTCTGTACGTTCTTTTTCTAACAACAAGTTTGTTTCTTGTAGTGTTGTGTTGGCAATTTCAATTTCTACAGCTTGTTCGCTGAGGATATGGCGCTGTTGATTGAGCTCTCCTTTTAAAATCTCTAACTCTTTTTTTGTTTGAATC
>DHLT01000284.1:5983-6837 GCA_002405405.1 Ignavibacteria bacterium UBA4661
TATAGTTGGTTACCGTAACATAGAGAAAAACGAAGATGACTGCTGTAGCAGCTGTTGGTATGCCTGCAAAAGGGACAAATTTCATGTTTGTAACAATGAGTCCACTCGCTATGCCGGCAACAATAGCCACCAAACCTCGCAGAAATAACCTTGCACCCCCCAGTGACATATTATTAGCACAAAGTGAGAACAGAATTGCTTGCATTTCAAGGACAGAAAAATTGAAAAGGGCAATCAAGCATCCGCCCAGAGCAGAATCGATATAAATATTAAAATATTCATATCTCTTGCTCGTGTTACGTGAGCGTGAAGCCCCAAAAAATGCAAGATGAGGCCAGAAAAGCAAGAAAATACCGGCAACCAACAAGGATAATGTTGAGTGGTAGATATAGTATGTTTCGAGAGAAAGTGCACTCAAGAAAAGAAAGCCAACAATTCGGGAGGGATAGTTGCGTTGTGCCAGACCACACGCATTTTGTTGTGCTTGTCGCCAAAGAGCAGGAAGAAAAGGAAAGGTACGTAAGGGAATCGGCATTACGTTATGGGGATACTAAAAAATGATTATGACGATCATCGAAGTGAAAAACACAAAAGAATTATAGAGTATGTTCTGATTCTGAGTGTTTTTGTTGGACATATTTTTCTTGTGGGATCTGAGCAGAAGTAGCTCGAGGCAATTCTACTATAAATGTAGCGCCCTGATGTTTGCCCGGACTTTCTGCATGAATTGTGCCATGCATTGCCGTAACCATTTTTTTTACAATCGACAAACCCAAACCTGTCGCCGATTCACCTCCCGTAGGTTGAGCTGAAAGTCGTGCGAATTTACCATAGAGTTTTTGTTTGTCATCTTC
>DHLT01000242.1:0-1143 GCA_002405405.1 Ignavibacteria bacterium UBA4661
CACTCTTAACGCCAATAGATTCTCCCGCCATGAAAGCCGCAAGGCATGCACTGAAAGCATCCTATTGTGTCGATCCCTATTTGGTGCGTGGAGGCGGTTCCATCCCTATTACCGTCTTATTTCAACAAGTCTTGAATGCGCCTTGTGTGCTGATGGGATTTGGGTTGGATTCGGAAAATCTTCATTCGCCGAATGAGCATTTTACACTAGAGAATTTTTATAAAGGTATCGAGGCAAGTGTGCGATTCTACGATGAATTAGCCGCACTCAGTAAGCAGGGATAAGCCGATGAAAAAAATTCTTATTACAGGTGGTAGTGGGTTCTTTGGGTACAATGCCGCACGGTATTACTTGCGGCAGGGATATAGTGTCGTAGCGTGCTCGAGCGATCCGGCAAAGTACGAACGGCATTTTGCAAAAATTCCCTTTGTTGAATTGAATGTGTTGCATCCTGAAACGGTTGTGCGCACGATTGCACAACACAAGCCCGATGTGGTCATTCATGCGGCGGCATATTCCCAGCCGATGATGTGTGAACAAAATCCTAAGCGTGCCCGCGAAATCAATGTCGGTGCTACGCAAAATGTGTTCAATGCGTCTGCGGCACTCAATATCCCCTTTGTGTTTTTATCAACGGATTTGGTTTTTGATGGAGGCAAAGGGAATTACAACGAATCCGATATTGCACGTCCGATTATCGAGTACGGACGCTTGAAATTGGAAGCTGAACGCATGATTATGGAGCAGAGGCAATTTGCTAAATGGTCCGTATTGCGGTGCTCGCTCATGTATGCCAATGGAATGCCGTGGACAAATGGGTTTCCTCAGTTTGCTGTTGAGGCACTCAAGCGCGACCAATCGCCAACACTTTTTCTCGATCAATTTCGTACCCCGATTTTTGTGGAAGATATTGCTGTGGCGGTTGAGAAGATTGTGCAGGATCGTGTCTTTGGTGAACTCTTTCATGTGGCGGGAGCCGAAGCGATGAATCGTGTGGAATTTGTTCAACGTTATTGCAGTATGGCAAATATCCCTGTATCGAATGTTCGTCCTTTGTGCATGCGTGATGTACCAAATTATACCACACGTGTACGTGATGTAACGCTGAATGCCGAAAAACTGATGAAAGCTACAGGTTGGCGA
>DHLT01000242.1:1259-3767 GCA_002405405.1 Ignavibacteria bacterium UBA4661
GAAAAACTGATGAAAGCTACCGGTTGGCGATGTACACCGCTTGAAATCTCATTCAAACGAATGCTCACCGAAAAACGTTGAGTATTTTTCGATAATGTCTCTGAAGTTTTTTGCAAACCTCACCCGATTTCACAACGCTGACGCGATTGCTGAAATCTGCCCTCTCCTTCGAGGAGAGGGCTGTCCGTAGGACTGGGTGAGGTTGTTGCTTGAAGTGCAAGGACGATTGATGTTTTATTACGCTATGAAATTCGAATATCTACTCTTCAATCTGATTGTTATCATTGGTCCGCTTCTCATGAGCTTTGAGAAGCGGATTCAGTTTTCTCGGCAGTGGCGATATGTGTTCCCTGCGGTTCTTGGGGGTATGATTCCATACATCGTGTGGGATAGTGCTGCAACGGGCAGGCACTGGTTTTTTAATCCGCTCTATACCCTAGATATGCGTTGGTGGAAACTGCCCATTGAAGAGTGTATGTTTTTCGTAACAGTGCCATATTCGTGTTTATTCATCTATGAAAATTTACGAGCATTTCTGCCCGGTCAGTATGGTGGGTATCATATCGGTAAAGAGTGGATTCGTGTTCTGCTCTTCTCCTTATTGCCTATTGGTATTCTGCTATTACGCAGTGGGAAAGAGTACACGGGCTTAGTGCTGATTGCTATAGGGAGTTATACTTTTCTTGACCGGCAACTGCACACGAATATCTTTTTGCAAGCGCGTACTGCTGTGTATGTTTTGGTGGTAGGGCTTTGTACGACCATCTTTAATTGGTATCTCACAGCACGTCCGGTGCTGATTTACGATCCGCAGTACCAACTTGATATACGCATTATCACCATTCCGATAGAAGACTATGTATATGGCTGGGGACATATTCTGCTTGTAACCATACTCTACGAATACCTACATAGGCGGTGGCGGGCTAAGGAATAACTCAGGCGGGTCATGATCAATGAACAGGTTGCGTAGAGACGCAATGCCCTGCGTCTCTACCCGTGGACAACGTGATGACACCCTCCTTGTATTTGATGTGAATACAGAGTAACTTCTCGGATTGTAAATGATTCTATACTATCATTATCACATCAACACTGCTATGTATCACCGCGTCATACATCTCGCTATCATCCTTGTTTGTATGTTTTTAGTCATGCCTCTGCATGGACAGAGCACACCGAGTGTGTCTGCACAACAGCGAGGAGATACACTGTATATCACCAAAGCCATGCTCGATAAAGGATTCAGTTTAGACTCGGTAATATTCCGCTATCATGCAGGTGATGATATGGCATGGTCGAAATCGGACTATGATGACAGCAAGTGGCAGAGAATAAAGAATGACACTGCAGGTCGCCGGCTCATGCGCGATGGTATAGCATGGATGCGGGTGCATATGATTTTTGATTCAACGATTGCTCCTACTGTAGTTGCCCAACTCAGCATAGCTATACCATTTGGTGGGGCAGAAATATATCTGTACGATTCTTTGTTTGCCGTCATTGATCATTCAAGTCTTTACACAAATAATGATTATCGAGATATGAAGATAGAGTCTTCAAATATCTTTATACCCATCGCTTCTCATGGTGATATTACGATGAGTATTCGGGTATTGAGTGCGAATCGGAGTACAGTCCAACAATGGTTCGGATGGTTAAAAACAGTACAGGAGAAAGCACGATTCGGTCTTTATTTAACATTAGGCATGAAGAATAATCATGCCATGAACAGTGATAGTAATGTAGTAGGCGAAAGGGGCAGAAGATTGTCCGTCAGAACATTCTCAGTGGGTGTACTTTTTGTCGTATGGTTTTTTTTAGGTTATCTATCATGGTTTAACAAAGAAGACATCTTGACTCGTGCTTTCTATATTTTTTTAACAGTATTGCTAATACACAATGTCCCCAAAATTTTTGATCAGTATTACAGGCTTAATGCACACGACCATGACATTTCTTCACTCATTGTTTACGTGTTAAACCCTATATCATGGGTTAGTAATCTTTCAAGTTTATTTTTTTGCATTCTGATTTATTCTGAAAGAAAGACGACATTTATACATGTCATAGTACAGATTCTCATCATGTGCTTGTATATAATCGGCAGGTATTTTTTTTCGTCCACATCAAACATAGTACATAGTGCTGATTTTCTCAGCATTATGACGTGCATGATTGGTGTGTACTTGGTAGGTAGTTATTACCTTCGTTCACAGCCCGATATTAACAAACTTGTTACGGCAGTGGGATTAGCAATGGTATGTATACTTAGAATTTTTGAAAGGGCATCTAAAATAATGAGTCAGGATATACTACCTGATTCAATGTTGCTTTTCGCTACAGTAGCAGTACCGATAAGTATCGCATTCAATCTTATTCAACGTGCACTTTCCGACCGCAAGCGATTGGCACGCTACAGCGAGCGAGGCGCAGGCGGTGGTATCCAGTGAACCGGCCGCGGTGCATGGGGGCAGCAGCCCTTCCGGAAGCACCGTTGCGCTCAGC
>DHLT01000242.1:3824-4009 GCA_002405405.1 Ignavibacteria bacterium UBA4661
AAGCGATTGGCACGCTACAGCGAGGAGTTGGAAGAACAAGTCCGTGAGCGCACTCGAGAATTAGAACATGCCAATGAAGAAATCAGCCGTCAAATGGAAGTACAAACAGAGCAAGCACGAGAGATAGAAATAGCGAACACGGAACTGCAAGAACAAAAAGCCATTATCGAAGAAGAGCGCAATGC
>DHLT01000242.1:4138-4575 GCA_002405405.1 Ignavibacteria bacterium UBA4661
CATTATCGAAGAAGAGCGCAATGCATTAGAGCGTATCAACCAAGAACTAGATATTGAGCGCGATAAGTCGGAATCATTGTTGTTGAATATCTTGCCTGCAAGTATAGCCGAGCGTATGAAGCGAGGTGAAACAAGTATTGCGGAACATTATGGTTCGGTGAGTGTGTTGTTTTCGGATGTGGTAGGATTTACGAAGTTATCGCAACAAGTGAGCGCACAGGCATTAGTGGGTTTACTCGATAGAGTGTTCAGTGGATTTGATGCGATTGCAGAGCGATTGGGTTTAGAGAAGATCAAAACGATAGGCGATGCGTATATGGTGGTGGGTGGTGTACCGGAGCCGATAGAAGATCATGTGGAACGCATGGCAGAGATGGGCTTGGGCATGCAAGCGGTTTTACAGAGATTGAACAAAGAATTGGGAACATCATTAGAAG
>DHLT01000325.1 GCA_002405405.1 Ignavibacteria bacterium UBA4661
TCAGTTGTTGCTGAAGAATCAGTTACGACCATGAGTGCAGAGTCTTATATGCTTTCTGATAATCTTGATCAACAGTTACATAATTTCATTCAAAAAAGTTTACCACACAATGTAGCGATACAGCAATCAGAACCGTTGCGTGCAATTTCGTCATTACAATCTGTGCTCACCAATACCGCTCAGAAATTATTAGCAGGGCATTCTATTGTTATGCCCCCGATTACTAACATATCTCGTAGGGTGCAAGCACAAGTACTCAGATATACGCCGACAATCCCATCGGGGCAAACAAATGCGCAGGGTATTGTTGCTACTCAGTCTGAGCGAAGTGTAAGACAAGAACAAGGTGTTGTAGCTATGCCCACGGCGACTTCGATGTCCGGACTAAGTAAACATGTAGCAGAATACACGCATGCCGGACTTCAACAAGACATCATTGCTCCAAGCTCGGCTACACAGTATCAGTCACGGCATGCTAATATTTTACAAGGCTTTGTACAACGAGGTATTGCAGGTGCCATACCAACGGGGTTGCCTCAAGATGTTTCGGTTCCTATCGTCACACAGACCACACAAGAACAGCGCGACACCCGGAGTGATAAAATAGTTTCAGCGCAGGACGACTTGTCTGTATCGACTACACAACAAGATGCTCCAACAATGAAACATTTCATGCATATTTTTGATGATGATGGAGAAGAAAGAACATCATCAGATCGTATTGACGCTCATACACTACCAAGTATTCCCGGTTTAGAATTCCTTCCTGCTATCAGCGATGATATAACACATCCGCCCAAGCGTGACATTCTTGCAATGGAGGATTTTGATACTCTTACTCCTCATGCAGGTGATTTAGGATTATCGGCAGGCTTGTCAGTCGATAGTCATGATATGCAACACGGCGATATATCAGATATTTCTGCTCTAGCAGAAAAACTTCGTGGTGCAACATTAGGTCGTCCTGCATTCTTATCTGATGACGATGAATCGTCAGCTGAAGAAGATCATGGTGCTACGGTGCCAATTGTCAGTGAAACCATGGCGAAGATCTACGAACAGCAAGGTGCGATTGCTCAAGCTATTTCGGCATATCAGTTCCTAGCTGAACAAGATCCTTCTCGGAGTGATGAATTTCGTGCACGTATTCAAGCATTGCAAAACAAGTCTACATCGTAGTACAGTACCACCTTCATTGTGTTTTTCGGGGAAATGACATCATGACTATTGCCATACCAATTCATAATCCATTGTACGAACCACTTATTGCTAACGCACAAGAAGTCTGTAGTCGTCGAGGAATTTCTCTGCTTGCATGTCAATCAGAGCAAGAAGCTTCAGAGTTATTGCTTAACCGTCATGCCCATTGTGCATTACTTACGCCAATTGGCTATGGTGCCGGTGTTGCTAGAGTGGATTATCGAATTATTCCTGCAACCTGCTTAATGTTGCAGGGCTTGACATACCAAGCGTCGGCATATATCAATGGTAAAGCAAAGCTGTTAGAGCGTGCTGCTTCAGTTCATGCTAACGACTATCTCATGCAAATTGGTGCGATGGTAGTGGGTGAGAAATTTGATCAAAACCTCATGCTGGAGCAAAGCGAAGGTACGCTCATGGAATTGCTGTCAAGTTATGATATGGTATTAGCACGTGGCTTCGACCAAGCGCAACCTATCGCTTTAGATATCAGTGATGAATGGTTCGATTTAACTGAAGAATCACTACCGGTGGCAATATGGGTATGCCGTCCGCAAGATGTTGAAGATGATATCATGGAAATTATTCAGGAAATTTCAGCAGACGGACTGCCCGCACATGAACATGTGCACGAAGAAACATTGCATGGTGGTAATGCGGAGAGAGAAGGTATGATTTGGTGGCGGTGGACAGAAGATGTGGAGCCCGCCTTAAATCGTGTTTTCGAAATGCTCTTTTATATGCAAAGTGTACGCGAAGTGCCGGCGGTAAAACTCTGGGGACGCGAGCCTTTTGAGCGATGAACCATGTCTGACAAGAGTAAGTTGCAGTCGAATTGATTTACTCCGCCAAGCGAACCTCTTTTACCTCGCGCAATGCACGTCGTAAATGGCGCTCTACACCGGCTTTGAGTGTAATAGTTACCGCAGAGCATGTTTTACATGTGCCCGACATTGTAACATAGACTATACCGCTTTCAAATTTTACAAAATGCAAAGTACCGCCGTCGCGCTCAATGTAGCTACGTATGTCACGGTCGATAACCCCCTGAATACGTTCTTCGATAGTTGCTGAGGAGTCAAAAACGTCAATTGTTGGAGATGCTGACATATAGATTAACAAAAAAATATCCCAAGAGCAATAACGATGCTTTCTAAGACAGATAATACCATGTCGCAAATATACTATCCTTGTTTTTTTTTCTCGTCATTATGATGTTATGAAATCATCCGTTACTCCATCATCAATCGTACCATCATCTTCGACTTCATCGTTTACAGTCAAAGAAATTCATCATCCTGTATATCGTTCCATTGCAGAGATGCGTACCGAAGAGCGACCACGAGAACGAATGAAGCAATCAGGTTCGGCAACACTTACAGATATTGAACTTTTAGCGATTATTATAAAAACAGGTACAAAGCAGTATTCTGCACTTGAAGTCGCAAAGCAGTTACTTGACCGTTATGATTCCCTTGCCGGAATAGCAAGTCGAGATATGAGTGAGTTAAAAGCATTACGCGGCATGGGTGAAGTCAAGGCAATGACATTGATGGCAGCATTTGAAATTGCACGGCGTATGCAAGCTGAGCCCTTTCGTAAAGAAGAAAGTATTACATCTGCAGAGCAATGTGCCAAGATGTTAATACCGCGATTGCGGGGTGAGCGAGTCGAAAGTTTTCGTGTTCTTTTACTGAATGCAGCAAACCAGATTGTTCGTCAAGAAGTGATTACACAAGGTATTCTGAATGCTAGTTTAGTGCATCCTCGTGAGGTGTTTCGGTTGGCAATCATTGAGAGCGCGGCAAGTATGATTGTGGTGCATAATCATCCATCGGGTAATCCTGCACCATCGGCAGAAGATATTTCCATAACCAAGCAACTATGCAGTGTTGGACAGATTATGGCGATTCCTGTTCTCGACCACATTATCATTGCCGGCGAAACATATTCCAGCATGAAAGAACTTGGCATGGTGTAGTCCGAAGAATCTATGGTATGTACAACAAAGATTGTCGAGGAGTTTGTACAGCCAGTTTAATGTTATTTACTTTTTGGTTTTAAAATAACCCTTAATCAAGTGTTCATTCTCTGATATTTACCGGTCGTATTGCCATGAATACTTTTTGTTTCGGATGAGTGTAGCGAGCAGAGCAACAACACCCCATGCCATCAAAGCACCCGATATAGCGCCTCCGGTAATGTCCGAAGGGTAGTGAACGCCGCCATACACTCGGGATAATGACACAAAGAATGCCCAGACCATAACATACTGTCCGACACGCCGATAGAATAACATGACAACCATTGCAACAGCAAAAGTATTTGTTGCATGACCTGAAGGAAATGATTTTCCTCCACCACATGGGAAAAGCTGGCGGACTTCGCCAAGTGTTTGGCAAGGACGTGGGCGTTTGAATATTTCTTTGATAACTCGTGCATTGAGTGGGTCAGCAAGGGCAATTGTCAGTATCATAGCAATGGCACACCATCGCGCACGCCATTGTTGTTGGCTGGAAAGTGCTGTGCCGAAAGGTTTGTAGGCAATCAGCAAGTTGAGCAGAACAATACACAAAGGCACATAGAGATATTCGATGGTTGTAAGAAATGTAAAGAATGGATCAAGTATCGGTGCAAGAGCAGAGTCGCCCCAACCGCGATTGACAGCGTAAAAAAGCCATGAATCGAATGTGTAGAGTATTTCCATTGTTGATGAACCCTATATTGCTTCTGAGTAAAAAAATCTAATTTCCTCTTGTTTCGTAGATCACTTGCCTGTAGGCAAGGAGTTCATGTCAGATTTTGTTGGTACTTATGAAATTCTCTTTCCGTTTTCGATTAACCTTCTGGTATGCAACGATTGTAACCCTTTCATTGTCGGGATTCAGTTTCTTCAATTATGCTACGACATCGCAAAAGCTGAGCGAAAATCTTGACACTTCTATTTTGCGTGTCGCGCAATCGCTTGAGGCAATTATACGCCAAAAACAACGCGAGGTCAATCAGCCTTTGCGCCCTGCTACTACGCGCAAAGAAGCAACGCAAAATACAAATGATACATACTTAGAATTCTTTCGTCAAGAAACACTCCGCAAATTTGTTGGTCCCGTCTTGCCACGTCGTGATTCGGCACAGGCACAGCCTACCGATGCTGTATGGTCGGCAGTGTATGAGCATATCTTGTTGAATCCCAAAAACTATCTTATTCAAGTTGCTGACGAAGAAGGTACTATTGTGTGGCGATCAGATAATTTGCAAGCAGATTCTTTGCCACTTCCTAAGTCCTCTCATCAGCTCGGTGCCGAACCACTTGCTAATATCCTGCCTAAGCAGGTACTAGCCAATACCAGTGATTCTATCCCTTCCAAAAAAATTATCTCGCGCTAT
>DHLT01000237.1 GCA_002405405.1 Ignavibacteria bacterium UBA4661
GTCGCCCCCAAAGTCCGGTAAAACTGTACTCCTGCAAAAAATGGCAAATAGTATTGCAAGGAACCATCCTGAAGTTAAACTGATCATGCTCCTGATTGACGAACGCCCGGAGGAAGTCACTGATATGCAACGCTCGGTAAAGGCGGAGGTAGTCGCTTCTACGTTCGACGAACCACCGGAACGTCATGTGCAAGTTGCCGATATGGTCATGGAAAAAGCAAAACGCTTAGTCGAGGCAAAACAAGATGTCGTGATTTTGCTAGACTCTATTACCCGTCTTGCACGAGCACACAATACGGTGACTCCACCATCAGGAAAAATTCTTTCCGGTGGTGTCGATGCCAACGCATTACACAAACCCAAGCGTTTCTTTGGTGCGGCTCGTAATATCGAAGAGGGAGGATCACTCACGATTATTGCAACAGCACTTATCGATACCGGTAGTCGTATGGATGAAGTTATTTTTGAGGAATTCAAAGGTACAGGTAATATGGAGCTTGTGCTCGATCGCAAGATGGCTGAACGTCGTATATTTCCTGCTATTGATGTCAATCGCTCCGGTACACGACGCGAAGAAATTCTCATGCCTGATAAAGATCTCCAGCGCGTCTGGGTTCTGCGAAAACTCCTTAGCGAGTATTCTACTTTTGAGGCAATGGATATTGTGCAGGATCGTATGCGAAGCACACGAAGTAATGCAGAATTCTTAGCAACATTAAATTCCTAAATAAAGCAGGGTATTTATAAACAATAATGGCGCGAAGGACTTGTGTTCTTCGTGCCGTTTTGTTTTTCAAACTGTTTGATTGACACACAGCATAAGTGTTGCTATTCTGTATCAGGTTTAGAAAAGAGTGAGGAAAGTTTGCTTTTTTTACGAGAATTATCCGGCGAAGGAATATCAAGAGGCGACAGGTGCTTTTTGATGTCAAGTTCACCTTTACCAACACCAAGTTCACGCGCAACTTGCCGACGTTGAGACTCATTGTCGGGAATTTCTTGTGAATCAAGAGGAATTTCTTTGAAATCCATTGATCGTTCAGGATCACGAACAACATTGAGTGCGATTTCGATTTCTGAGCGACCAAGACGGAGTTTTCTTGAAATATCATCCAATTCATCGAGGTTACCCGGTGTCGAGTCCGGTGCAATGTCTGGAGGCTCAAAAAAGTCTGAGCGTCCTGTTGCCGGAGACGATGTAGGAGTAGGGTCTGCCGGAGAAATTGATAACGGTGCTTTACCGCTCAATTTTTCAAAAGCATCATTGGCAGAAGCATCAATCCCAAGTTGTTTGCGAAGCACTTCTGGGTCATTGGATTTTGGTAAATCATTTTTTGTCGGTGTCTTCTTGGTTGATGTTTGTGAATATGCTTGACTGGCATTGCGAGCATTTGCCGTTCGTAAAGGTAGTTCCGCCGATGGGGACTCAGGTTGTGCACTATTGTTTTTCACTTCAGGAGTCGGCTCTTGTGCGCTAGGCATCGATGGTTGTTTGGTTCTGCGGACTGCTTCAAGATGTTCTTGAGCAAGAAGTTCTGTAAGAGCTTCTAATTCCTCTTTTTCAAAAGTAGATGTTGTTGATGAATCAGTACGTGTCGTTGTATTATCGGTTGTAAAGAGCGTAGAAGCATTTTTTTTCTTTCGGGAGATCAGTCGGCGTATAATCCACACGCCAACTATGCCGAGCATTATCAGACCAATAAGCGAACCCCATACGGCTGTACTGAGCCATGAAGGGGCAAGCGACCGCATTGCCGTAGAGTCTTTGATAGGATTCTGTTGTGGCTTAGCAAGCTGTTGTGCTTGCTGTTGTATCATAGCATTGAGTGCGGAATCCGAACGTCGATTTGCAGCATTGAGAAGTGAGTCTCGTTGTGCAGAGTCAATGCTCGCTGATTGTCCATCGGTAAAACCCTCTTCCCGTAAACGTTCGGCAACGGATCGCGGTTCGATAAACAGTGCTTCGGGAGGAATACTGAATTGTACTAGGTGTGGGTAATTTTGTCGTCCTGAGCGTTCACGAAATTTTTGTGCATATTCATTGCGCGATAGTGTATCACCGATTGCACCATACAAATCTGCCAATCCTGCAAAAACATCAGCAATTGTCGTACGATGAGTAATTGCCCGCTGAAAACTGCGTTGCGCTTCGCGTGCATCGCCTTCTCGTATAGCCGTCAAACCAAGCATTGCGGAAGCATTACCCATATTCATTTGATCAGCTTTGCCAAAGTATTCTTTTGCCAGAGGTAATGTCTTGCTCTCAATAGCGAGTAGTCCTGAATGATAGTAATTGTCTTGTGCCGGAAGTGTATTCCAATCGAAGAAATTGACCGCGAGAATGTCGGAATATGGTAGGGGTTCGATGCTGTACCCGCGTCGTGCTTTGAGTATGATATACAATTCAGCCAGACCTTTGGCGGTAGTTTTGACAAAGACATTCTCGACATTGCCTTTGGCAAGAATTTCACGTGCACGGTCGTCGATGCCAATATCTGTCATGCGAATCGTGAGTTTCTTTTTGTCTGCTGAAAGGTCGCTCGAGTAGTCTTTGGGAAGCTTGGTAAATCGCAGCTCCACACGTCCGTCATTTTGAACAATAACACTTTGCAGTGTACCAACAATCTGAGGCTGTTGAGTGCGTGACTGAGCGAGTACTTTCTCGCCATTGTGCAGAAGCAGAATGGAGAAAAATAAGCTCAAGATGGATAGCAATCGGATCATATCAATGAAGAGTAATACTGCCGTAAGAGTTGAAAGTTCGCTCGTGCAAAAGAACGGTTACCACCGAACATTGTAACGATATTTTTCTCCGCCTACCGGCGTGCGTAGACGAAAATCACGAAAACCGCCAAAGTCTTCAAACACGAATCGTCTAGTGTTGTAATACCATATTTCGGTAGAACGTCCATCAGCGCGAAAATTATCGAATCCGACACTCATTGGCTGCCCGAAAATTACATACACCATACCCATATCTGTTTGCCATCCCTCGCTGTATGACCGTAAATGTAGGTTCGCATACTGTATACGCTGATAGTAGTCTTCATAGGATTCATTTCGGGGTGTATCGGGTGTCG
>DHLT01000253.1:0-3427 GCA_002405405.1 Ignavibacteria bacterium UBA4661
TGATGCGACATCACGCAATGAAAACTTTGCATCTGATGCCACCATTGTAAAACGTGTTGAAGCCATTTTGAACGAACCTACCGAAAATGGACTCGACAAATACATCAAGAATTTTTTCGATTCCTACAATCAATTGGCTCAACGCCCTGAGAGTCTTGATATTCGCCAAACCGTAGTTAATGCTGCAGGTAGTATGGTGAACGAATTCAACAATTTTGCAGGTAAGGTCGACAACCTAAAAATCGATCTCTTACGTAAGGGACGTGATAATGCTGATGTCATTAATCGTTTGACCTCGCAGATTGCAACACTAAACCAAAAAGTGGCTAGTGCAATTCAACAAGGTTCACCCGATGGCTCAACTTTTGCAGATCAACGTGCTTTGGCTATCGAGGAATTATCTAAATATGTCAATGTCTCTACTTTCCCTGTTAATAATGGCATGGTGAATGTTCAACTTGGCAATAGTACGCTTGTTACCGGCAATACAGCCGGCCGTGTACAACTGACAGAAACTTCAACGGCAAGCGGTGAGCGCACGATTTCTTTGCAACAAGTTGATAATCGTAATATTCCGATTCTTAGCATCAATGTTCAATCAGGCGAAATGGCAAGCATTATTCGGCACTACAATACGACGCTAAATGGTGTCAATAGTGCCAATACAGGATTTTCCCTTGTCAAAAACATGAATGACATTGCATCGCAAATTGTATCCAAAGTGAATGCTATTAGTCAAACAGGATTTGCACCAAGCGATACCGGTGCTACAGCTCCGGGAAGAAATATTTTTGCACCAGGGACAGCAGCTATTCCGATTACAATGAGCACGATCAAATTGGACAATACTGCTACGGGATTAGGTGCTTCGCTGAATCCTGCCCTCATTCCTACCTCAGCTGTGCAAGGCGAAATTGGCAACGCCGAAGTTGCTCGCCGCATTGCGGAATTAGTTAACGATACCAACTTTGTAGGTGGCACAACCGTAAATGATTTTTACAACGTAACTCTTGTGAATACCGGCAATATCGGCAATGATGCAAAATCAGGTGAGGAAACAACAGCACAATCGAAATCCCAGCTCTCCGCTCTTCGAGATGGTATCAATGGTGTGAATTTGGATGAAGAAGCGGTCAATCTTATAAAATTTCAACGTGCATTTGAGGCATCTGCGCGAGTGATATCAACCAGCGATCAAATTCTTCAAACCTTGGTTAACCTTGGGCGATAGCAATACAATTAATTCGATGAAACAATAATTGACTCTCTTACTTTGCCGATACCTTTTACTTCAAGGATGAAGTTTTTATGCGTATAACACAAAACTCTACTACCAGCATCTATATGCAAAACTTGGCTGAATCGCGTGATCGCTACACCGTTAGCCAATTACAGATGACAACGCAAAAGCGCATT
This sequence comes from Ignavibacteria bacterium UBA4661, assembly GCA_002405405.1. Taxonomy (GTDB): domain Bacteria; phylum Bacteroidota; class Ignavibacteria; order Kapaibacteriales; family UBA4661; genus UBA4661. The sequence goes on from DHLT01000253.1 coordinate 1,417, forward strand.
AATTCGCTCACCGATGGTCGTTTCGATCTTGCCGAAACAAAGCGATTAACCAATACCATTGGTCGCAGACAAACATATCAGAGTAATATTGATAATGCTTTGACACAATCACGGATTTATCAATCCACACTTGATGCAACACAAACACATCTTACCGAATTGCGTGATATTGCTCTGACAGCAGCCCAACCAATCAACAATGAAAAACTTGCAGTACTCTCCTCCAAGGTGCGTGGTTTGATTGATGACATGGCTAAACTTGCCAATACTGAATTCGACGGGAAGCTTATCTTTGGCGGGACAAAAACCACACGCAATTCTATCACGCCAACTGCCCCCGCAACTAGCAATCTCCCCTTTGAAATTGTCCGTGATCCTGCTTTGGTCTCAACGTCTAATCCCGAAGGTCTACGCGCAATCTTTCAAGGCAATAACAATGCTCGTGTGGTACAAACAAGCGAAACGACATCGGAAAACATCAATATCACAGCACAAAATGTTTTTGGTGCAGGTGGCATTCAGGTTTTTCAAGATGCTATTCGACTCTATAATGTCATGCGATATAAACCTGACGGTACCGTACGTACAAACGAACCTTTGACACAAAATGAAACTAATCAAGTACAAAGTGTTCTAGAAAATTTCGCGCAAGCACAAGACCGTTACGTAACAGAGGCTGCTCGTATGGGCGGTGTAGAAAACCGTATGGAAATTCTCACTGACCAAGCAAATAACGAGTTAACCAGACTAAAAGAACTTCGCTCATTAAAAGAAGATATTGATATGGGGCAAGTTGCCTTAGATCTCAAAAAGCATGAGACTGTTCTTGATGCCACTTTACAAGTTGGACGCGATATTATTCAAAGAAGTTTATTAGATTTCCTACGCTAATAACTTCTTTTCATTGTTTATCGTATGGCATGACAACAGCTCCTCTTCGTACTTCAAGGATTAGCGGACTTTTTGGCTATATTCTTGGCATCATTGCAATTTTTGGAGCATATGCAATTGAGGGCGGCAACCCTCAGTCACTCTTAGTTATTCCTGCATTACTTATCATCGTTGGTGGTACTTTGTCAGCGGCAATCACGGGATCATCGCTCACGCATATTCTCAACATACCACAGACTGTTATTCATTCACTGACCCTTCCTCGCTATAACTATCCGCTTCTCATTGAAGAAATTGTCGACAGCGCAATTTTCTACCGTCGCGAAGGCTTTCTTGCATTAGAAAATCGAATTCCAATGCTCAATAGCTCATTTATGAAGCAATTACTTCGATATGTTGTCGATGGCTTGCGACCGGAGACCATTCGCGAACTTTCTGACATGACAATTCATGCACACATAACTGAACGAATGGAAGAAATTAATCTTTTTCGCAAAATGGGTGGCTACTCGCCGACTATGTGTATTATAGGTACGGTTATGGGCTTGATCTCAACTCTTGCTTCAGCTGGACAAGATCCAACTGAACTCATTCGTCATATAGCTACGGCATTCGTAGCAACATTATGGGGAATTTTACTGGCAAATATCGTTTGGCTTCCGATTGCTGATAAACTTCAATTGTCGCTTGATCGTGAAGTTCGTGCTATGGAATTTATTACTGATGGTGTCTTGGCTCTGCAAGCAGGTGAACCACCGATGATACTCCGTGCTCGCTTAGAAGCGGGTATATGACTTCCAGTCGATGCACACTTGTAACAGAATTTTCGGGGGTTACTCACTTGTATTCTTGATATCTTTTACTATGTTTTCTGTGATGGTATGAATCACGCTTTTAATGGAACGATTTATATTTCGCAAGGTAAAATCCGCTCACTTGAACCGGGCATGGTTGGTGTTACGATTTCCATCGATCATGGCGACCACCATAGCGAACATTATTTCCCAAAAGCCCACGCATACAGTGGTTTTGTTGATTCACATTTACATACAATTCGATATGGGGAACTTCTGCTGGGGTTAGATCTTGGATCTGCAACCTGTGCCGAAGAATGTGTTGA
>DHLT01000253.1:3590-5148 GCA_002405405.1 Ignavibacteria bacterium UBA4661
ACATCGTGCACCGGGCGGCTGGATCGTCGGAGGGAATTGGAATCATGAAGCATGGCGTGGCGAAGACGACTCAGCTTCATGGTTCGATTTTTTAGGTAAAAAAAAACATACGGCTCCACTCCCAACCGCATCAGTACTCGATAGTGCATTTCCCGATATACCCGTATATCTAACGCGCTCTGATATCCATGCAGCGTGGGTAAATTCTTTTGCACTCAAACTTGCTGGTATCACCTCTGCAACACCAGATCCGCCGGGTGGCTCCATTCTTCGAGATGCTTCAGGTAATCCAACAGGTATTCTCGTTGATAATGCTATGCAGTTAGTACAAAATTTAATTCCTGCTCCTTCAGAAGAAGAAATTGAACAGAGGATATATGCAGCATGCCATAAACTCTTGAGTTTTGGTATTACGGAAGTTCACGACTTAGAAGTTCGCATCGAACATATACGATTGTATCAACGTCTTGCAGCAGAGAAAAAAATCCCCCTTCGCATCATGGGGTTTATTCAAGCACAAAACAATGAATGGCGTAAACATCGTATTCTGCCCTTCGGCGATGATATGTTTCGCATGATTGGCGTCAAATTTTTTGGCGATGGAGCTCTTGGATCACGTGGTGCTTGGCTTTCCGAACCGTACTCTGATGATCGTTCCACAACTGGATTGTGCTTACTTACGCACAGCGAATTAGAAAGCCGTATTCGTCTTGCTTTAGAATGCGGATGGCATATCGCAACACATGCCATCGGCGATGCCGCCAATCGTAATGTGCTCGATGTTTATGATATTGTTCGCCGTGAACAACGTACAGATGAGAAAACAATCTTACGTTTGGAGCATGCTCAGATCTTAGATCAGAGCGACGCTCTGCGAATGCGTGATTTGCATGTCCATGCCGCTGTGCAGGCAATTCATTGTATTAGCGATGCACCTATGGCTGAAAAACGTTTGGGGAAACGATGTGCTATTGCATATCCTTGGCAACGCCTACGTTCACTGGGCATCATTATGAGTGGCGGTTCCGATGCACCGGTGGAATCGCCCGATCCGCGCATCGGGCTTCATGCGTTCTGCGAGCGTATTCCTTTTGCAGAACAAGGAAAAATGTTTCCCAAAGCATGGTATAAGCAAGAAACGATTTCGCGACATGAGGCACTACTCGCCTATACACAACATGCTCATCATGGTTCCGGAATGGCTGATCGACGTGGTGTATTACGTGTAGGTTCTGATGCCGATATTTCAATTTTTGATACAAACTTTGAGATCTGTTCTAGTGACCATATTCTACAAGCCCAATGCCTAGCGACTATTGTAAATGGTCAATTTGCATTTCAACATCATGATACTATGACATAATTTTTTACTTTAAATGATATCAAAAACAAAGCCCCTACATGACAACATGTTGGGGCTTTTATACTTTGTAACGATACCAATCTGTTTTATGCTTGTTGTTCAGGCTTATACCATGTCAAGTCAACGGCTGTTTCTCCACCATCAGCAGCAATAACATCACCATTTAACCACTCAAAAGCAGGGTGAGTCATTTGT
>DHLT01000151.1:0-748 GCA_002405405.1 Ignavibacteria bacterium UBA4661
AAAAGCAACAGAGGCGGCAAGTAAAAACCTGATTAAAGTCAATCTGCATGGTACATCGGTACCACATCCCGTATATGGTAAGTTCGGTGCAGGCAAAGTACTTCTGAAACCAGCAACAGCGGGTACTGGAGTAATTGCGGGCGGTGGCGTGCGTGCTGTTCTTGAAATGGTTGGTGTGCAAGATGTCCTGACCAAAAGCTTGGGATCATCCAATCCGCACAACTCAGTGAAAGCAACATTCAAAGCATTAGAGCAATTAGAAACACTGGAATCTGTTGCACATCGCCGTGGTATTCCGGTCGAAAAAGTAATGCACGGTTAAGAAAGACTTTAAAGAAAGCGCAGGTTTTCACATTATCATTATCGAAAGCACGATCATGGCGAAAATAAAAGTAACACAGGTTCGTAGTATTATTAACTGCTTGACTAATCAAAAGCGCACTATTAAGGCGTTAGGTCTAGGTCGACCAAATCAGTCTGTTGTTGTGGATGTAACCCCACAAGTTGCAGGCATGATTAATACAATCAAGCATCTTGTAAAAACTGAAGCAATTAACGACTAATCGTTTGGGAAGATAGACATGAAACATATAGGAAATATTTCGTTCGCTAAAGGTTCTGTAAAGAAATCTAAACGTATTGGTCGTGGCACAGGTTCTGGACATGGTGGTACATCTACACGTGGACATAAAGGTGCCGGTGCGCGTTCCGGAACGAAAAATAAAGCCGCCTTTGAGGGTGGGCAAAT
>DHLT01000151.1:837-4532 GCA_002405405.1 Ignavibacteria bacterium UBA4661
ATAAAGCCGCCTTTGAGGGTGGTCAAATGCCAATTTCACGGCGTTTGCCAAAATTTGGTTTTACCAATATTCATCGCATTGAATTTCAAGTGGTGAATATTGCTCGTATCCAAGAGTTGATCGAACAAGGTACATTATCTGCATCGACAACAATTACCAATGAAGTTCTTTTTAATGCCGGTGCTGTAAGCAAACGCTCTATGCCAATCAAAGTATTAGGCAATGGTGCAATTAATACAGCAGTTACTCTCCATGTTGATGGAGTTACACAGTCCGCAAAAACAAAGATTGAGCAAGCCGGAGGCTCTGTAGTAATCAATGAATAGAATCATCGAGTCATTTCGCAATATCTTCAAAATTGAAGAGCTACGTTCGCGGGTATTATTTACACTTGGTATCCTTGTGGTTGTTCGCTTGGGTTCATATGTAACAGTACCTGGTATAGACGTATTAGCACTACGGTCCGCTGCTAGCGCCGGTAACTCCAATACTTTGTTTGGATTATTCGATTTGTTTGTTGGCGGTGCGTTTTCCAATGCGGCAATTTTTGCATTGGGAATTATGCCGTATATATCGGCTTCTATTATTTTGCAATTAGCAGGGATTGTTGTTCCTGAGATACAAAAAATGCAAAAGGAAGGCGAAGAAGGACGTAGAAAATTGAATCAATGGACACGAGTCGGAACAGTTCTACTTGCAGGTCTACAAGCATGGGGTGTTAGCATCAAAATTGCAGGTACACAGACTGCGGGTGGAGCTTCAGTAGTTGTTGCGTCAGGCTTCATCTTTACCCTGACATGCATCGTGTTGATGACGGCAGGAACGGTTTTCCTAATGTGGTTAGGCGAGCAGATTACAGAGAGAGGTATCGGTAATGGTATTTCACTCATCATCTTTATTGGTATCATTGCGCGTCTTCCTATTGAGTTCGTCAATGAGATTAAATCCATCCAAGCAGGTGTACGTAATGTCGTAATTGATGTAATTCTCCTCATATTTCTTGGGGGGGTGATTGCTGCCGTTATCCTGATTACACAAGGAACGCGAAAAATACCGGTACAATATGCCAAACGCATGGTTGGTAAAAAGATGATGGGCGGAACAACCCAATATATTCCTCTGCGTGTAAATACAGCGGGCGTTATGCCAATTATTTTTGCGCAGTCGATTATGTTTATTCCAAGTACTGTTCTAAGTTTCTTTCCCGAGTCACAGTGGGCTATTCAGTTCTCACGTTTTTGGTCTGATCAAAGTCCGGTATATTCGTTAGTCTATGCTCTCATAATTATCTTCTTTACGTATTTCTATACTGCTATTGCTTTCAATCCGAAAGATGTAGCTGATAATATGAAAAAGCAGGGTGGTTTTGTTCCGGGTGTTCGACCGGGTAGTCCAACAGCAGAATACATCGACAATATTATTACACGAATTACATTGCCTGGTTCTATTTTTCTAGCAATCATCGCAATTCTCCCAGTCTTTGTACATAATGTTTTGCTCGTACCTCAGTCTCTTGCATCCTTCTTCGGAGGAACAAGTCTCTTGATTATTGTCGGTGTAGCACTCGATACACTCCAACAAATTGAATCATACCTGCTCATGCGTCATTATGATGGTTTCATGAAAAGCGGTAAAATTAGTGGTCGTGTAAATGCTCCGGGGGGGCAATCCTAATGAGCACTGCTCCAGCCACTATTGGTTTAGCAGATTGGCATTATATTGAGAAAGCCGGACGGATTCTCGCAGATACACATGCTGTTGTTGCCAAAATGATAAAACCCGGTGTTGTTTCAATGGAGCTTGATAAGATAGCAGAAGATTTTATCTTATCGCACAATGCGTTGCCTGCGTTCAAAGGATATGTTGTCGGTAATCTTGCATATCCGTATACGATTCAAGTGTCAATAGATCATGAGGTCGTTCATGGGATGCCAAGCACAAAGCGTACCCTAAGAGAAGGTGACATCGTGAGCATTGATTGCGGAGTCAAAAAAGATGGCTTTTATGCAGATGCAGCATTTACTTATCCGGTAGGTGCGATTTCAAGTGAAAAACAGAAACTTCTGGATGTTACACAGAAATCACTACTGTTGGGTATTGAGCAAGCAGTTGATGGAAATAAGGTTTACCAAATAGCCGGCTCTATACAGCGATATGTGGAACGCAATGGTTTTTCGCTTGTTCGGGAGTTAACAGGACATGGTATTGGAGCAAACCTCCATGAAGAGCCGACAATCCCTAACTTTATACCGGCATTGTTGCATCGTGCAAAATATCCCAACGCAAAGTTACGGTCAGGTCAAGCGTTGGCAATAGAACCAATGGTCAATAGTGGTCGCAAAGAGGTTGTTGTAGATTCAGACGGTTGGACAGTAAAAACAAAAGATGGTAAACCTGCAGCTCATTTTGAGCATACGGTCTTGGTAACCAAAGACAAGCCCATTATTCTCACATTACAGTAATTTTTGTATATTCGCGGTCTTTATGTCAAAACAAGGGCTTATTAAAGTTGATGGTAGTGTAGAAGAAACGTTGCCCAATGCGCAATTCATCGTAAAACTTGATAATGGGCACAAGGTATTGGCTCATGTTTCAGGTAAAATGCGAATGAACTTCATTAAGATCATCCAAGGTGATAAGGTAACTGTTGAGTTATCTCCATACGATCTGACTAAAGGTCGTGTTGTATATCGCTATCGCTAAGAGAAAAAGTCAGCTAACAATTTTAGGTATTTCTCAACTATTGAGTTTTTGAAGGTAGGATTTGTATGAAAGTGCAAGCGTCAGTCAAGAAAAGAAGTGCGGATGACAAAATCGTGCGCCGAAAAGGCCGTGTGTATGTGATTAATAAAAAGAACCCACGTCATAAACAACGTCAAGGATAATTCATCGTTTAAGGAGAGAAAGTAGTGGCACGTGTAGCAGGTATAGACTTACCAAAAAACAAGCATATTGTTGTCGGCTTGACATATATTTTCGGCATTGGAACGACAACGTCAAGAGAGATCCTTGAAAAAACAAATATCCCGCAAAGCAAAAAAGTTGCTGAGTTGAACGATGATGAAATCGCTCGTTTACGTCAGGTGATTCAAAACGAGTATCGTACAGAAGGTCAACTTCGCTCAGAGGTACAATTAAACATTAAGCGATTGATGGATATTGGTTGCTATCGTGGTTTGCGTCATCGTCGTGGCTTGCCGGCTCGTGGTCAGCGCACACGCACCAATTCTCGTACTCGCAAAGGTCGTAGAAAAACCGTTGCCGGCAAAAAGAAAGCGGTAAAGAAATAAGCATTGATTATTTGAGCAAGGTATTGCAGTTATTCATTCTTCTTGGATTTGTACGAGTACGTAGTTATGGCAGGTTATACAAAGCGTGTTAAGAAAAAAACAGTAAGTGATGTGCATGGTAAAGCATTTATCCGTGCAACATTCAATAATGTTCAAGTGACGCTTACTGATATTTATGGGAATGTGTTGAGCTGGTCGTCTGCAGGTCGCAACGGTTTCCGGTCGTCGAAGAAAAATACTCCGTATGCCGCACAGGTAACCGCTTCCGGTGCCGCTAAAGAAGCATACGATATGGGGCTTCGCATGGTTGAGGTGTTTGTCTAAGGTCCCGGTTGCGGTCGTGAGGCTGGTGTGCGGGCTTTTAGGCAGGGTGGTCGTGAAGTTGTTACTATTATTGGTAGTACT
>DHLT01000169.1 GCA_002405405.1 Ignavibacteria bacterium UBA4661
CTCCAGAGAAAAATCATATGCTTTCGCCTTTAATATTATTTCTTCTAATGTCATGGTGAATTATTACAAAAGATGAAGTAACAGTGGATAAGTGATAGTGAAAATATTCTTTTTTAATGCTACAAAAGTCCCATACAGTTTGAGCAACTATTCAGTTAAACTTGTCTCACTCCACCTCTACTAAATCGGGAGAGGATCAGTTTTGTCAAGGAGTATTCTGTCAGGAATCTGATTCCGGTGTTTTGCGTACCGCGCCCACTTCGTAACCAAAGAGTTGCAATACCTGATTCACTTTATCTAATCGCAAAGTTTCTTTGCCTCGCTCCAATTCACGAATAAAGCGTAATCCCACACCGGCTTTTTCTGCTAGTGCAGGTTGGGTGAGTTTCACCAATTTTCGTTTATGCTTGACAAAACTTGCGATATCCATACTGTACCCTTTTGGGTGCAAATATAATGATTATTTTCGCAATTACACCTTATCGGGTACACTCATCTTGCCTAAGCAACAAACTACACCCATTCGGGTATATTATGGCTATTATATGAACGACTCGAACAATCCTACACTTTCTGGTAGTGCATCAATAGTTGCATACTGAATTTTCATGGTTGTGTGGCTATTGACTCTTATGCCGTCAATTCTTGAGCAATCATTTCTGCTTGCTGGAGAACCGTTTCCGTTGCCAAGAGTTGCATATCGGGCGGGTAACCGTATTTCCTGAGAATCCTCTTCACGGCAACTTTTAATTTTGCACGAACGCTTTCTTTCATCGTCCAATCAAGCGAAGCAGTAGCTTTAATGGTCATGGTCAATTCTACCGCAAGCTCTCGTAACGTATCTTGTTGCATGAGTTCTCTTGCACTGTTGTTATGAGCTACGGCAGTGTAAAAAGCATATTCAAAATCTGTCAACCCCATGTGCTTTGCTTCATTATCCATCGCAGCAATATCTTTACTCAGCTTGATGAGTTCTTCAATCACTTCGGCGGCTGTCAGAATTTTGTTGTGGTACTTTTTAATGGAATCTTCAAGCATCTCTAAGAATGTTCTGCTTTGGACAAGATTCGTTTTTGCTCGTGATCGTATTTCATCGTTTAAGAGTTTTTTCAAGACTTCTAAGGCAATGTTTTTGTGTTGCATGCCCTTCAATTCCAACAAAAAATCATCGGAAAGAATGGAGATATCCGGCTTCTTGATGCCCGCCGCATCAAATACATCAATCACTTTTTCCGAGACTAATGCTTGGTCAATCACCTGTCGAATTGCCGTTTCAATTTCTTCGTCTGTCCTCCCGGAACCGATGCCGCTAAACTTTGCCAACCGTGCTTTCACGGCTTGAAAAAAGGAGACTTCATCTTTGACATCCATTGCCTGCTCATGAGGAATCGCAATAGCAAATGCCTTTGAAAGTGCTGTTACTTCATTGATGTAACGTTTCTTGCCATCGTCCAAACCTAAAATGTGCTCTTCCGCCGAAAGAATCAAGGAAAGCTTCGTTGCTGTGTCTGCGTCAAAATAGCGTGTATAATCAAAGCCATGATACATCTGTGCTACCACTTCTAATTTTTCCAGCATCAGTTGCACGGCTTGCTCCTGCACAGTAGTTGGATCCCCCTTGCCGCCGGCATCAGAATAAAATGCTAATGCTTCTTTCAAGTCAGAAGCAATACCCAAATAATCTACGATCAAACCGCCCGGCTTATCTTTGTACACACGATTCACACGTGCAATCGCCTGCATTAAGTTATGCCCTTTCATTGGCTTGTCGATGTACAGCGTGTGCATACTTGGTGCGTCAAATCCCGTCAGCCACATATCCCGAACGATAACTAATTGCAGTTCATCATCAGGATGCTTCATACGCTCGGCAAGTACTCTTCGATGTTCTTTGGTCGTATGATGCTTTGCTATATTCGGTCCATCCGATGATACCGATGTCATGACAACTTTCAAGATACCTTTGTTCAAATCATCCGAATGCCATTCGGGTTTGATATGAATAATAGATTCGTATAATTCAGCGGCTATTCTTCGGCTCATACATACAATCATCCCCTTGCCCTCGAACACTTCTTGCCGTTGACTGAAGTGAGCAACAATGTCTTTAGCGATATTGGCAATACGATTCTCGCTCCCCACCAATGCTTCAAGCTGTGTCCATTTTGCTTTTGATTTTTGTGTGTTCGTTAATTCATTTTGCTCCAGCTCATCGTCCAGTTCTTTTACTAATGTTTTACCCTTTTCGCTCAGAGTAACTTTTGCCAAACGGCTTTCATAGTAAATCCGTACCGTTGCTCCATCTTCAACCGCTTGAGCGATGTCATAAATATCCACATAGTTGCCAAAGACGGCTGGTGTATTCACATCAGTGCTTTCTATCGGTGTGCCTGTAAATCCCAAATATGTTGCATTCGGCAAAGCATCGCGCATATACTTCGCAAAGCCATACACGGTTTTGTTCCCGATAATATTCCCTTGCTCGTCTTTTTCATCAACAGTTTTTGCATGAAAACCATATTGTGTTCGATGTGCTTCATCGGCGATAACGACAATGTTTTTTCGATCGGAGAGCGTCTCATACACATTGCCCTGAAGAGGTTGGAATTTTTGGATTGTCGTAAAAACTACACCACCCGATGCCACTTTCAGTAACTCTTTTAAATGATTCCTGTCGTCCGCTTGAACCGGCTCTTGTCGGAGTAACTGCTTCGATGCGGCAAAGGTATCGAAGAGTTGATCGTCCAAGTCATTTCGGTCAGTAATAACAAGGATGGTAGGATTATCCAACACCAACACAATTTTACCGGTATAGAACACCATAGACAAGGATTTCCCACTACCTTGCGTATGCCACACAACGCCGCCTTTTCTGTCGCCCATCGGTTGCTTCTTCACACCGGGCAGTCCGTACTGTTCGGGTGGTTCCATAACCGCATTGCCCGCAACATGAGTACCATAGCCCGTTGCTCGCAAGGTCGATTCCACCGCTCGATTGACCGCATAATACTGATGATATCCTGCTAATTTTTTAGTCGTTGCAATCGTCGTGATACCTGTTTGCGGATCTTCTTTTTTGGATTTCTCAAACACAATAAAATGCCTGAGAAGATCTATCAATGTGGCTTTGTTCAACATGCCATGAATCAAGATTTGCAACTGGCTTATCAAGTGTGATGCTTCGGATTTTCCATCTGCCGATTTCCATGACATGAAACGACTAAATACCGATGAAAGAGTTCCCGCTTTTGCTTCCAATCCATCAGAAATCACAACAAAACCATTGTACATAAAGAGACTCGGTATCATGGCTTTGTACGTTTCGATTTGCTTGAATGCTGAATGCATAGTGGCAGTCTCATCAGTTGCATTTTTTAATTCGATAACGACTATTGGGATACCATTCACAAAGAGAATCATATCCGGTCGCTTGTTATGTCCATTCTCAATCACGGTGAATTGATTGGCAACAACAAAGTCATTGTTATGTGGATTCTTGAAATCAACTAACCACACTCTGTCGCCTCGTTCGTCCCCATCGACACGCTTGGAAACAGGAATCCCCTCAGTCAATAAACGATGAAACAATTCATTGTTGGTGAGCAAATCCGGCGAAGCAATACGCTGTATTTCTCTGATGGCTTCTGCTTGTGCAAGAGCAGGAATACTCGGATTGATACGCTGTACAGCACTCTCTAACCGCTTCAACAAAAGCACTTGTGCAAAGCTCTCTCGTTTGTCTGTATGCAATGAATCCTCACTATCGGGCGCAATGTCGGGCGCATACACATACTCATAACCAAGTTGTTGGAACAACTCGATAGCAAAGGTTTCGATAGAGTTTTCGGTCATGCGGGTACTCATGGAGTGAGAATATGAGGGTTGCCGGTAAGTATATCCAAGCCACTGTGCTTGAAGTCACTGTCATTGGTCAGCAACACTAAGTCATTCTCTTTGCAAAGTGCGACAATTGCCTTATCAACAAAGTCTAATTCGTCAACGACCAAAAAATCGGTAATGTCATGAATCCCGAAAGATTTTCCTATGACAGTACAACGATTCAAAATGTCTTCTTTTACAGTGATGTAGATATCACGCAAAGTTTCTCGACCAGCTTCAGTGTCCCTATAGTCTTTATACGACTGGTCTTTCTCGGTATATCCATGACTCTTAAGGTACTTTTGGTGTTCTAACCTCATTGCTCTATTGACGATTTCCGAAATCACCAAGAAATCAACTGACAATCTGTTATCCTGTTTCAATAGCTTTTTGAAGACACTAGCGTATGCTTTTTCATAATTGTGTCGTCCGGTTGCCCAAAAAAGATATA
>DHLT01000183.1 GCA_002405405.1 Ignavibacteria bacterium UBA4661
TAACTCCTTGAATGTATGCTTGCTCACCAAGCCAGGGCAATAAATCAGACCGTCCTATGGGATATTGCCATGATAACGATATACGATCAGCAGGCATAAAAATGATTGGTTCATTAGTAAGACGATTCCAGGCACGAATCATCGCAAAATTTGTCCGAAATAATCCCCATCTATCACCATCAATTTCTACTCCTGCATCTACACCTGACATGACAATATCCTGTTGCACATAGCGGTATGAAGGAAATGTTCCTCGCACTGTCACAACAAATTCACGTGTTGGTATAAGATTGATGAAGTTATGAATACCGGTATAATAGCCACTTAGCTCCGCCTTGCACCATCCTGTATTCATACGCCATGCAAGATCAATAGTTTGCGCCTGTTCAGATTGCAAACGCAGATCGCCAATCTCAAACTGTGCTGTACCATGATGAACATCAAAGCTATACTGTTCATTAAGTGAGGGTGGTCGCCATGCGCTCGTAATATTTGCCAGCAGACTCTGCTCTGACGTTAAATTCCATACAATACCAACTGCCCCGGTGAGATTATGAAAGGACATCGTTGTATCTCGAACATTACGTCGGATATTGGCAGCAATATCATTATTTCGCATATCTGCACGAATACCTGCTGACACTTGAATATTGTCAAATGTTAGATATTCTGTGGCGAACACACCCGCCGTCCATGCGATATAACTCGGCACCAGAAAGATAGAACCACCACGAATGTTTTGTTGCATCATAAACTGTATACCCGATGTTCCTGTTAGTGTTGCTCCTAACCATGCCAATGGGAGATGCGCCAAAGCAAGATCAACCGTGTGTGTATGGAGTGTCAAATTATTCGATGGTGCAAGAGATGCCACCAATTGCGAATCTTGCAGACGAAAATTGAAACGATCATATTCTGACCGCTGATTCATTTGCCATGCGTATTGCATTGTCAGTAAACCAGTTTTTTGTAGCGAACATTCGGCTCGCGCAAGAGCGACATAGTGAGCGATTTCTTGACGAGGGAGCCGTATAGCATACGTAAAATCAGCATCAAATTGAGGACGGCCTCGCCTTATTGCACGTGCTAAATCATCGGCATTTCCAATATGTGCACCACTAAAAATACCGAGTGTGGTTGCAAAACGACTAAATAAGAACGAGTACCGAGTAGATTCTGCGACCATCGCCATTGTCGCTTGTATGCTTTGTTCCCGTACCCCGGTATTATCAAGAATATATGAACTTGTTTGGGCGTTACCTGCCATACGTCCGCTTGCTTGCAAGGTCCATGCATACCGTGTTGCCGAAAGTGTATCACTTCGCCAAGCTCCACCAAGCAAGCCTGCACCGGCGATTTGTCGATTATTTGAAAACAGATTTATCGAGATCTTACCATACAAGGTCGTATCGAATATTGGGTCACGCAAACGAGTACGAATCACACCACCGATCGCACCAATCCCATACTGTACACCCGCTGCTCCTCGTAACACTTGCACATGAGCAATAGAAAATGGGTCTATTTCAGGAGCATGTTCTTCCCCCCACTGTTGACCTTCTTGATTGACTCCTGCATTATTCACAACGATACGCTGCCCATGCAAACCATGAATCATTGGCTTGGCAATACTTGGACCTGTTTGGAAGAGATTCACACCACTGATACCTTGTAATATTTCCGCAAAACTCTGTCCTCGCCTGCGCTCAATATCCGCGCTATTCATCTCTGCCGATAGACGAGTACCAACACTCAACGATTGCTTATCAGATAAAACCTGAACAGCGCGAGAGGTAACATCACTCGGCGTTAGTGTAAGAAGAAGCAAAGTGTCTCGCATTACAACACAGCGTACCGTATCAGCATGATATAATGATGATTGGACATAAATTATCACAGAACTCTTTCGCGAAACAGTCCAGACGACCTCACCTTGAGTATTACTGATCGCATATTGAATAGTGCGTACTGATTCCTCTTTTTTTGACTCCGGCATACCGATCTCCCCAATGAGACGAACACCTGACATACTACGCTTTGTTTGGCTCTCATAAAGACGAATAGTAAGACGCACTGCACTATCTTGTTGTTCGCGTAATTGTTGCCCATGCGCCCACAGTATAGGGCACACTACACCACCAAGGATACCAGAGAGAACAAGAATTCGTATGTACTGTTGATATATCTTCATGAAAAAAACGGCTCGATAATACTCATGTAATTCTTCGTATCAGACAAAAGAAACCCCTATTCTCTTGCAACAAGAAAACTGAGTCACAATAACAATTTGGGAAAGCGAAAACTATGCTTCGACAGCGACAGGCTCTATTGTTTGGTGAGTATCTTTCACCGTATGACGTGCATGACTAACCTTACAATGTTCACTACAGTGTCCGTTATGTACATGTATCTTCTTCTGGATATGTTCATGATTGTGATGCCCGTCATGATTATGTAGGTGAGTTGGGTTCGTGCTACTGGTACTTGTAGTATGCTCCCCTACAAAACAAGTTGCATTGCATATATGTTGCAATCGATAATTTTTGACATGTGCCACGATGAGAAGAATACTACCGAAGACCGTGATTATTTGTTCAGCAGATTCACCGAGTGCATCATGGGCTACAAAAATACCAATGAGGATTGCACTTGCCCCCAGCATAAAAAGCACCACCGGCAGTAACGTGCGATGCTGACGATATCCGCTCCATGCGGCATACAATGTCGCAGGAATAACAAGGGCAGCAATAACACTATGAGTTAATAGAGAATCTTCAGCCCCCTGCAAAGACAATGACAGTAGCGGGAGTATGACCGGAAGTGCCAAACAGTGTACCATACACATGCTCGACACCAAAATACCCACACGATCAATGATAGGGATATGCGACAAAAGAAAACGCTTCATAGAACAATCAAATAGTCAGTCGTATAAAAAAGAAAACTTTATCGTTTTTCTTGTCACCTATGCCTCATGCTCAGAAGATATACACAGCGCACATTCCCCATAGAAATTGACGGTATGGCGTAATGCACGAAATCCTGTTTGTGCCTCAATTTTCTGTTCAATACTTTCTAGCAAGCACTCCTTCATTTCAACATCGACACCACACACAATGCAATGCACTGTATGAGAATGCGATCGACCTGCAATTTGAAACTTCCTTCCCTTGACAGAATGCTCGACTTGCTCTACAACACCGATTTTTGTTAGTGCTTCCAATGTTCGATATACGGTCACCAAATCAAGTGACTCAAGATCGGATTGCGTACTTACTCTATCAAAAATCTCTTGTGCCGTCAGTGAGGCATGTTGATGATACAAACACTCTAACACAGCAAGCTTCCCCTTCGTCAGTCTTAACGAGGAATCACGAATACGTTCATATAAAGATTCTAATGTCATGAGTCACATTATGTTTAGTGTATTTAATAATTACAAATTTACTGCAAACAAGTTGCAATTGCAAATTATTGCAAACAAGTTGCAACAAAAGCCGCATAGTCACAGGATGAGTATTATGGCACAACTACATCGGTAAAACTAAATACCCCTCCATCAAACAAGCCCTTATCACTCATTTTAAGTGTAGGGATAACAAGTAATCCCATAAACGATAATGTCATGTATGGTGCAGATAGTGTCGCTCCAAGTGCTTTGGCTATTCGATCTATTTCTTCATAGTCTTTCGCAACACTTTGTCCCTCATCGGTACTCATAATTCCCGCCACCGGCAACGGAAGAATTTTACATAATTCTCCATCTGAGACACTAATACCACCACGTGCATGAATGACAGCATTTACTGCTGTAGCAATATCCTCATCATTTGTGCCTACTGCAATAATGTTATGCGAATCATGAGCTACGCATGAAGCAATAGCACCACGCTTCATTCCAAAATTTTTGACAAACCCACAGGCAGGAGACTCATCACGGTATCGATTTACAACAACAATTTTAAGAATATCTTCCGATGGTTGCGATTGCACACAACCATCTTTGCACGCCATTGTGTGTATTTCTTCAGCCGTAATCAATTGACCATCGAAGGCAGCAATAACACGTACTTGTACAGAATCAACCTTACCAAATGACTCAGGCACTGGTATATGAAGAGCTGATGGTATAATCGTGTCAGCACAGAAATTATTCGGGGCAGAACTCTGCACACGCGGTATATACGATACACCTTTCTCGGCAACTAATTGCCCTTGTATCCATGTCTGCAAGACATTAAATTTTTTGAGAGAGTCGACAACGATACAATCCATCGGGTCACCAACTCGAAGCAAGCCTACCGGCATATTGTAGTGCAATACAGGATTAACTGTGGCACATCGTAAGACATTCATAGCTGCATGACCGCAATCTACAGCGCGGCGCACTACTTCGTTAATATGTCCTACAACAAGATCATTCGGATGCTTGTCATCGCTACACAGCATGACAGATTCAGTATGTGAAGTAATCAGCGATTCTAATGCTGAAAAATTCTTTGCTGCAGATCCTTCACGAATAAGAATCTTCATACCATAAGCAAGTTTATCAAGAGCTTCGGGCAAGGTAAAACACTCATGATCGGTCGTAATACCTGCATGCGCATAGCGTTGTGCTTGCTCACCACGCAATCCCGGAGCATGACCATCAACAGGGCGTTGTAATTTATGGGCAATCGCAATTTTTTTCATGACATCAGAATCAGAGAACAGTACCCCGGGATAGTTCATCATCTCACTGAGATACAGCAAACCATCACGCTCAAACAGTTCATAAATATCTTCGGCAGAAATTGTGGCACCGGCAGTTTCAAAACTTGTCGCCGGCACACAGGATGGAGCGCCAAAACATATTTTTAATGGTGTTTGTTTACTGTTGTCGATCATATAGCGTATGCCATCGATACCCAATACATTAGCAATTTCATGGGGATCAGAAATCGTACCCACTGTTCCATGAATAGCTGCCAATCGAGCAAATTCCGAAGGAATCAGCATCGAGCTTTCGATGTGAATATGCGCATCAATGAAACCCGGCATTATGTATGGTGCAGTTTCTTCAACTGCATGTTCTTCTATCTTGACAATCATACCATCAGTACAATGCAGAGTACCGCTATATTGTCGATAATGAAGCGGATCAACGATATGCCCTGTCAGAGCTTGGGCTTGGCGATACATAGATATGCTATTCATAGGTACATCATGATAGAAGAAAATAAAAATGTGTCGAGCTGAGGCATAGTTATAGTACATCAAAAGTAAAAGAAGCGAATCAAATAGATACTACGAAACATCTTTTAGCATCATTTATCTCGCCTGCTGAAAAAGAAACTTGATAATGTGAAAAAACTTTTAGAAGTTAAACACGGAGTTCAATTAAAGGTGTACTTGTTAATGATATTGAGTGTGGGATTTGCTTTGTTCTGATAGAATGTGCACAACAACACAAACCAAAATATTACAGTAAAAAAATGAAGTGGCTTTATGTCCTTTATCATGTGTGTATTCGTTTTTAATTTCTTTTGTTTCACTTCTTGTGATATATGAGGGGTCTATGGGTATAGTTTGTCGATACAAGAATATGTTCTATTATTCTTGTACCCGTGTAGCGAGCGCTCTGCTTGTGATGATGTGTGTAACCGGATCTTTGTTTGCACAAGGAACATTAAAAGGAAAAATCACCGATGGTGGTGGTGGCTCAGCAATTAGTGGTGCACGAATATCGCTTGTGCAACCCGGCTCCGTTAAACCCATTACCGGATCAACCTCGAAACGTGGTGGCATGTATGAGCTGGACATTCCTGCCGGGTCTTACGAGATACTTGTACAATTTTTTGGTTATGGCGAAAGAAGACTTCCGGTAGCTCTTACACAAGGAGAAATAAAAACTCTTGATGTCAGCCTAAA
Source organism: Ignavibacteria bacterium UBA4661 (assembly GCA_002405405.1). GTDB lineage: Bacteria > Bacteroidota > Ignavibacteria > Kapaibacteriales > UBA4661 > UBA4661. The sequence continues at coordinate 5,911 of DHLT01000183.1, forward strand.
TCTGACTGAATTCAGCCTAGATGAGCTTATTGTAAGTGCTTCTCGAAAACCTGAAAAAGCCGTAGATGCACCTGCATCAATTACCTCTGTATCAGCACGCAAGCTGGAACAAGATGTAACAATGTCGCCAGAACAATCTCTTCGGAATGTACCCGGCATTGATATTTCCAACGCAGGTGCAGACCGTGCACAAATCGCCGTTCGTGGATTCAATCAACCCTTTATCGGCTCGACACTCATTCTTATGGATTATCGCCGTGCTGCACTGTCATCGCTTGGCGTAAATGCATTTAACCTCATGCCACCGGCAATTGATATTCAATCTATCGAAGTTATTCGTGGACCTGCCGCAGCGATGTATGGCACAGGTGCAGACAATGGCGTGATTCACTTCGTCACAAAGGATCCTTTTACTTCGCAAGGTACAACTGTCTCTTTTGGAGGAGGCGAACGCACCATGATTCAAGGATCTATACGTCATGCAGGCACTATCGGTGATAAATTCGGTTACAAAATTGTCGGGACATATTCGCGAGTCAATGACTGGCAATTAGACCCTAGTAATCGTTTCGACAGTTTAGAATTATCACGCTATTTAAACTTTAATCTTCGCCCGACAGCATCACAAGCAGAACGCTTGCAAGAGGCACAAAATCAGCGTGTATACGATACATGGAGATACAATCTCCTTGGCATGGCAAAATATAAATTCAATGAAGAAACATCACTCGCACTAACCACTTCATGGTCGGCAGCAACATTCCCGATCTTGTCAAATACCGGTACCAATCAAGCAGATAATTTTGGTGTTGGCTTTGCCCAACTTCGTTTTGAATCCGGTAAGTTTTTTGCCCAAGCCTATCTCAACCAAAACTCGCAAGGAAACTCCTTTATCTATGGCACAGGTGCTCCCATTGTTGATCGCTCGACACTCTTCAACGCTCAGGCACAATATGGTTTTGATCTCGGCGAGAAACAAAACTTTATCGTCGGTGTCGATTATCAATTACAAACACCGGTGACAAATCGCTCAGGTGAATCTATCGGCACCGTTCATGGTAGAAATGAACTCAATGATGCTGTTGCAGAATTAGGTGGCTATGTACAATCGGAAACAAAAATTACGGATAAACTGATTGGTACAATTGGTGTACGTGTGGACTACAATTCCGCACTTAAGGTCGATAATGTCCAATTATCACCACGTGCGGCGTTGGTCTATAAAGTCGATGGCGAGAATAGTGTACGTGCAACATACAATCGCGCTTTTGCTTCGCCCTCGCCACTTTTTATGTTTTTAGATCTTGTCGCACAACGCCCGAATCTGCCGTTGATCGGACAATTCACCATTCGTGGTACCGGCGCACAAAATGGTTACAGTTTTGCAGGATCAGCGGGTAATCGTACGATGACAAGCACCGGATTGCTTCCATCATTACCCCTCGGTCAAACTGCTTCAACACAAGGCTTTGCACTGCAATATCTTGATGTCTATCGTACGCTTATTAGTGCGGCTACGGCATCAGGTCCTCTGGCGGCATTGCGCAATGTTCTTCTTGGTGTAGGCGTACAAGGTGCACATCCAACACAATTGGAATACTTAAATGCTGCAGGACGTGCTGTTACTGATGTTGCACCAGTACAACCACTACGCCCAACAATTACCAACACATACGAAATTGGCTACAAGGGATTGCTCGGTGGAAAGTTGGTTGTGGGAATTGATGCCTACTATACCGTCCGTGAAAACTTTATTGGACCTCTTGAATTTATTACGCCCAGTGTTGTTGCTCAAGGTTTTGGTACAGCACAAGGCATTAGTGCCTTCACAGCGGCAATGGTAGCAGGCATAGCACAAAATGCTACAGCTATCGGTGCATTACGTCAGGCACTGGGTATTCCTGCTTCAGTACCTGCAGCAACCGTTGCACAACAATTTGCATCACAACTTGTAAACCCTCAAACTCTTCCGCTTATCGGTGCATTTGGACAGTTGCCTCTTGGGATTGTCCAAACCAATGAGTATGGCATTACTGGTACAGGTAATCGTCCTGAATTTCAGTTAGCATATCGCAACTTTGGTCGCGTTGCTTTCTGGGGTGTTGATTGGGGTTTGGAATATATGGCAACCGATAGAATAAGCATGTTTTTTAATGGCTCATACATGAGTGATAACTTCTTTACGAATGATGAGCTTAATGAATCCAATCCTGCTTTGACACTGTCAATGAATTCACCCCAACTGCGCTTCCGTGGTGGTATTGATTATAGTGATCCCAAAGGATTAACAGCCAATCTCGCAGTACGCTATCAAGATGGGTTCCGCGTACAATCCGGTGTATATGATGGTCAAATCGATGCCTTTACATTAGTTGATCTTGGCGTTGGATATCATCTTGATTCCTATCTGCAAGGACTGCGCGTCGATCTCGGCATTCAAAATGTTCTCAACAATGTCCGTCGCGAATTTATCGGAGCACCAGCCATCGGTCGTATGGGTATGGTGCGCTTTACATACTCCTTCTAGGAATACACTAAGAAAAGATCATCACTGCCACAATGCACGCAGGGGCTGACACAAATTGTTAGCCCCTTGTTGTTTTTTTCTCATATGAGGAATAAAAAAACTCTGCTATAAGTATTGTTATAAGCATGTCAAATAGTAATTTCACATGATAATTTGACGAGATACTATAGTTCGTACTTCACAAGCATCGTGGTGCAGTCATATTATCATTGTGTACGGTGTATATACCGCACACATTATGCGTGCCGTGCTATCGCTGCTCGACAACACTTCGTATGTGGGGAAAAATAGGGTGCTCACAATAAATATGAAAACTGTTGATAGAAAGAGAGAAAAACAGTTCCGCAGAAAAATATCGAGGGAAAATTCACAAAAAAGAAATTCGTGCAATCATATCATCTTTAGTGTTTCGTATGGCTCCAGGACAACAAGAACAGAATGCAGCTAATTCGACGCAACATGATACGCAGAAGGATGTGCAGGTGCTTCCTGATTTTCGTCATCAAGTTATTGCGTATTTCCGGCATTTAGCAATGCACACCGGCAATGTTGCTGACACAAATAAGATCTCACGATTTTTTCGTGTCAGCCAGCATGGTGCAGATAATCTTTTCGTACAACTAGCACAATTAGCCCAAGAAAATGGGTTTCGTTTACGTCCCGGCTATCTTACACAAGGAGAATTTCAGGCGTCGTCGCTTACTCATTCTGTTATACGCCGTGGTGACGAACTCTTTGTTGTACGCTATCAATCGGGGAACTCACTTGACCTGCAAAGTCTTGCTTCGGGTTCAAGTTCCAGCATCAGTATTAGCGAACTCTTCGCAAATACGAATACACTACCTATACTGATTTATGATGGCATGGTCACATCATACTATGCCGAAACAGGTCATGCCACATCTGATACAGGAACTGATGAAGATCATCATGGTGCGCATGGGCATGACGAATCTATTTCACGAAAACTTTTCCGTCTGCTCTCACATGAAAAAAAAGACATTAAAGTACTGATTGGCTACTCAATCATCTATGGCGTTTTTTCATTAGTCGTTCCACTATCATCTTCAGCAATTGTCAATGCTGTACAATTCGGTATTGTGACTTCCCAACTGATTGTATTGGTTATTGCAGTAGGAATTGGCATTGGAGTTCTTGGTGTTTTTTACATCATGGAAAACTATGTCGTTGAAATTCTTCAGCGACGTCTTTTTGTCAAGACTGCACTAGAAATTGCTTACCGTCTGCCACGGATGCAAACGGCTTCACTCCAAGGTGAGTATGCCCCGGAACTTGTCAATCGTTTTTTTGATGTCATGACCATTCAAAAGACATTAAGTAAACTATTGGTTGATGGTATCAGTGCAGTTCTTGTTGCTGTGATTGGCTTGATTTTGCTCGCCTTCTACGATATTGTTTTTCTTGTTTTTGACTTAGTAATTCTCCTTTTTGTCGGCATTGTCGTGTTTGTTTTGTCGAAAAATGGCTTAAAAACTAGTGTTCAAGAATAAAAGAAAAAATAAGAAAAAGAAATAACAATAAAAAAAAAGAGAGGGGGGGGGGGGGGGGGGGGGGGGGGGGGGGGGGGGGGGGGGGGGGGGGGGGGG
>DHLT01000043.1:0-7008 GCA_002405405.1 Ignavibacteria bacterium UBA4661
TTGTTCCAATCTTAGGCTATATTCGTTTTTCTTGTATAGTGGTCTCGCCACGGATGGGATTAGTACTAGATAATTAAGATTTACAAGCAAAAATCCTCCATGATCGTCGAGAGCAAGATTCTTTGGTGCGGTTAATAAAGCATTTAGAACAACGTACTTTTTTCATTGAAAAAATTGCACGAGAGCAATATGGCATGATGAAGCCCGGCGAGAAAGTATTTCTTATTGAATCTGTCAAATAGGGTCCTCGTATTAATAGCTTTTTTTTCATTTTCTTTTTTCTCGTTATGCTATTTGCCGGTGTTGATATTGGTGGAACAACCATTAAAATTGGGATGATTGATGAGCAAGGAATAATTCATGCGCAGTATTCGTATCCGACAAAAGCCGATCTAGGTAAGGATGCATCCGTCCAATGGATTTGCGATGTCTGCAAAGAAATTCTAGATAAGCACCCTCATCTTGTTGCTTTTGGTTTGGGATGCCCTGGTGTGGTCAATCCTCGCGATCGCTCGGTCTACTATCCACCCAATTTATTGGGGTGGGATATAGTACCTCTTGCTGATATGGTAGAAAAGGCAACAGGCAAGCCCGCCTTTATTGATAATGATGCGAATGCAGCAGCAATTGCAGAACTTGAAGTTGGTGCCGGTGTGGGTGTGCCATATTTCTTGTATATCACGCTAGGTACAGGTGTTGGTGGCGGTATCATTTTAGATGGAAAGATGTACTATGGTGAACGTGGTGGCGCAGGCGAGGTTGGGCATATTGTCGTTGATATTCATGCACAGCCACAAGAGGGGCAGTTAAACTTTCAGCCTGGTACTTTGGAAGAATTGCTGGGTCGTAAAGGACTTATTTCTATGGCAAAAAGAATTTCTGCGCAGTATCCTGATTCTTATCTTCACACAGTCGGAGAGATCGATGTGCATCATATTTCCGAGGGTGTTGAGCGTCATGATCCTGCCTCGGTTGAATGCTTTACCATTGCCGGAAAAATTCTTGGATTAGGTATTGCTTCAATTTTACATCTTTTTGACATGCGAATTGTAGTCATCGGTGGTGGTATTTCGCAAGCACATCCGCTTTTTTTGGATACTGCCAGAAAAATTTTACGGGAGCGGGCAATGCCTACTGTCGGAAAAGAATCCGATATTCGTGTTGCGAAATTCGGTAGTACAGCTGGTATTGTTGGTGCAGCAATGGTCGCGAAGCACTACTTTCAACCATAATTTGTCTTTGTAATGATTGTCTAATTCATGCAAGCAACAAAGCTTGTTGTTTCATTTTCTTTTTATGTTTATATGCGTGAAATTATTTACACTCCCAATGCTCCTGAGCCAATTGGACCATATTCGCAAGGTGTAAAAACATCGGGAACATTCCTCTTTTTATCGGGACAAATTCCAACACTCAATGGTGAAGTTGTTGCCGGTGGTATTAAAGAGCAAACGCGCCAAGTGTTGCTCAATATTCAGGCACTGCTTGAATCACAAGGCTATTCATTTACGGACATTGTTAAAGCAACTGTCTTTTTGAAAGACATGAATACGTTTGCTGATATGAATGCGGTGTATGGTGAATTCATGAATGAAAGCAAACCTGCTCGTTCGACCGTTGAAGTTGCTCGCTTGCCGAAAGATGTCATGGTAGAAATCGAAGTTGTTGCAGTGAAATAATCTCCTCATGCAGTTCTTCATTATGATAGCATATCGTTATTTGGCGCGTGTTCTGTTGTTCAGGCACGCGCTGTGTGTTTTTGTGTTAGGGCATGTGGGGTGCTTTCCTCTCTATAGTCAAAATCAACAACCGATCAATCAACCTCAGAAACAACCAATACAGGCAACTTCAGCAACAATACCGCAATTTCAATCGCTTGATGATCTTGCCGCTAAATCCATCAACGGAACAAAAGATTTTTCGGGTACAAACAGTTCATTTGCACTGACAAAAACGCCTCTTGATGCGGTATGGCGTTCATTTGTGATACCGGGTTGGGGACAATTCTACAACGAGCAATATTGGAAAGTACCTTTGGCACTTGGTGGAGCCGGAAGTTTGTTATATCAAGTGATTGTTGCTGAAAATTTACGAGCAGACCGCAATGCTCTTTATCTCATTGCCAGTCAGCCTAACAGTAACTACACAAAAGCGCAGACCGATCGCATTGAGCTGGAGCGGGAGTTTTATCGGGATATACGTGACACATACACTGTGTACCTAGTCGGTGTCTATCTTATCATTGCAATGGATGCCTATGGTGGTGCGCATTTATATGATTTTGATGTGAGCGATAATGTCAAAGCCAGTTTGGGTTTTTCGCCATTAGGCAGAGTAAATTTTAGTATCCGCTGGTAAACTTCAGCATAGAAAATATTACGAACCTTATATTTCATTCGTAAAATATCCGCTGTGTTCGCTTCGCCAACCACGTAAGAAGTCTTCAGTTGACATAGCGCGCTTGCCCTCAGGTTGCAATGAAAGTATGCGTATTGCACCACTGCCACAACCGACATACAGTGACGAGTCTGTGCGAAGATATTCACCAACATGAAGATGGTGATCTCTTCTTGTTTCTGCACGGAGAATCTTGCATGCTTTACCATCGAGATGGCTCCAAGCGCCAGGGTAAGGAGATAAGCCGTGAATAAAATTTTTGATAGTTTCTGCCGAATGTTGCCACTCGATACGGCACATCTCACGATAAATTTTAGGCGCAGTTGTTGCCAAAGCATCATTCTGCGGGGAAGTATGTAAAGTGCCCGCAAGTAATTGATGTGTTGTTTCTACTGCAAGTTGTGCAGCCAAGGGCATCATTGCATCGTGTAATTCTCCGGCAGTCATCATACTGTGAATAGGGAGTGTTTTTGTGCCAAGCATCAAGCCTGTATCGACTTGATCAGCGAGCAAAAAAGAGGTTACACCGGTTTCTTGTTCGCCACGAATAATTGCCCAATTGATGGGTGCGGCTCCACGATACTTAGGCAAGAGAGACCCATGAATATTGAATGCTCCAAGTCGTGCCAAGGTGTAGATAGTACGTGGAAGAATGCGAAAAGCTACAACACAAAGGATGTCAGGTTGCAATGCCCGTACCTCATCATGAAAGCGTTCATCACGAAGTGATTCTGGTTGAAGGATTGTTGTTATGCCCAGTTCCAATGCGGCTTGTTTTACCGCTGAAGAAGATATTTTCTGTCCTCTGCCTTGTTGTTTGTCGGGCACGGTTACCACGGCACGTACTGTAAATTCGTTATGCAAAGCACGTAAAGTGGGTACTGCAAATTCAGGCGTACCCATGAATATTATAGAACTCATAACTAGAAATGATGATAATGATATCGCTACTCTTAAATATATAACAAGAAAGAAAAATTATGAATGTATGTCTGCTTGTAAACTGGACATTAGTAATGAATGAAAATGATACACACCGCGTTCATGTTCAGGTGAGTAGCGTCCATTTTTGTAAAGGTTAGAACGCATTCCTCGCATAACAGATTCTACGATCATTTCGTCTTCGCGTTCAACACGATCATACCCGGCACCCGCTCCTTGTTCCATAAGATCATCTTTCCAAACATATGTACTGTAAGATACTCTAGTTAAATCTGTTTTGAGTGGTTTTACTACATTGATAGATAAACCCCATGGATAAAAATTCAGCATCAAATTGGGGAAAATCCAATAGTAATATGCCGCAATGTGCTTGCCATAATCTGGTGATGATGGAGGAATATCAAACACATAATCATCACTGTTGGCAATGCCGATTTGTAGTGTACCGAACTCAAATTCTTCATAGCTGTAATCATTTAAATTTAATGACTTAGTGAGCGACTGATGGACAAAGGGAATGTGAAGACCTTCAAGATAATTTTCACAATACAATGCCCAATGTGCCCGTACCATGTAGTCACGTGATAGTTCCGAAGAGTGACGAAATTCATGTAAAGGAAGAAAACCAATGCGTTGAATAATATCTTTAAAAACAGTTTCAAATGTCGCGATAGGAGCTAGCGATGCAAAGATCAATCGATGCAGAAAAATACCAAAGGGAATCTGTGGAAGATTGTCTGCCGCTGTTGGAAAGTTCTTTGCTTCGGCAAAACCCGGCATAGCCTGGAATTTACCATCGAGGGCAAATTTTCGTCCATGATACGGACATCGTAGTATTTGTGCTTGGCACGAAGCCTCTTGTACGATAGCACCGCGATGCGTGCAAACATTGGACAAACAATGTAATCTATCGCTACTATCGCGCGTTATTAAAACAGGTTCGTTGACATAGCCATCAAGTATGATGGTTGGAAAGGCTGAATTGGGTGTTGCGACATCGCGAATGTCACCAATCAGTTGCCATGAGCGTGCAAAAATTGACCTTCGCATTGCCCGGATCAACGACTCGTCGTGATAAAAGGTATTGGGGAGCGTTCGTGCGCGTGATATGTCAGGGTCGAGTGAATAGGCAACCATACATGCGTATAAGTGTGAGTAGGTAAATGAAGAAGAGAAGCTGTTTTTCAATATTTGATCTGCAAAAATACCGCAATTCGCCTCACATTCGCTCTTATGCCATGATTGATGCCTTTTGTAGCAAACCTTTTTTCTTATTTTGGAGTGATAATTATTTTGATCTTGTCCTTTATACGTTTAATAACCGATCGTATAGCATTATATCTTCTTTTTTTGGTACCGATGAACTCACAACCATCAATGCGTGAAGCATTCTTTCGAAAAAAAACTACAGCCTTTGATGAACTGCAAGAATCGCCACATGGTGCATTAGATAAAAATCTCACGTTGAGGGATCTGGTGTCTTTTGGTATTGCCGCAACAATAGGTGCAGGTATTTTTAGTACTATCGGGAATGCAAGTGCAGCCGGTGGTCCGGCAATTGTCTTCTTGTATATTTTTACCGCTGTTGCTTGTGGCTTTTCAGCTCTCTGTTATGCAGAATTTGCTTCAATTGTGCCACTTGCAGGAAGTGCTTATACATACTCATACGCTGCGTTTGGTGAATTAGTAGCATGGATTATCGGTTGGAATCTTATTGTAGAATATGCTATCGGTAATATTACTGTCGCAATTTCTTGGTCAGATTACTTTACGGCACTCATGAGTGGAATAGGTATGAATATACCGGTGTATTTTTCAATGGATTACCTCTCTGCGTCGCGTGCCTTTCATGATGTACAGGGTCTGATTCTCCAGGGTAAAACACTTGCGGATGCTCTGCCTGCTGTACGTGAGGGTTATGAAGCATGGACGCTTGCGCCACAGATAGCCGGATTCCGTTTGATCGTTGATCTTCCTGCTCTTGCTATTGTTGCTTTGATTACTTACATCTCATATGTTGGTATACGTGAATCGAAGTTGTCGGGCAATATGATGGTGCTCATTAAGTTGATGACGGTGTTTCTTGTAATTATTGTAGGTGCGATCTATGTGCAACCTGCAAATTGGTCACCTTTTGCTCCAAATGGTTTGCGGGGGGTACTGCAGGGTACGGCAAGCGTATTCTTTGCTTATATCGGATTTGATGCACTTTCAACTGTCGCTGAAGAATGCAAAGATTCGAAACGAGACATGCCACGTGCAATCATCATCACGTTGGTGTCTTGTACGATTTTGTACATCACAGTAGCTTTAATTCTTACAGGCTTGGTACCATATTATCAACTCGGTGTTGGTGATCCGCTGGCATTTGCATTTGATAAAATTAACATGCATTGGATGTCAGGGATAATAGCAGTCAGCGCAGTCTTTGCTATCGCAAGTATCCTATTGGTATATCAGTTGGGGCAACCGCGTATTTGGATGAATATGAGTCGTGATGGACTTTTACCAGAACGATTTGGACGCATTCATCCCAAGCATCGTACTCCCGGATTTTCGACAATTTTGACTGGCTTTGTTGTTGCCATTCCTGCATTGTTTATGAATCTGACCGAGGTAACAGATCTTTCCAGCATCGGCACATTGCTTGCATTTGTGTTAGTGTGCGGCGGTATTCTGCGGTTGCAGTTTACTCATCCTGATTTGCCACGCAAATTTCGTGTACCATACATTAATGCTCGGTATATTTTTCCTATCATGGTTATTAGCGGTATCATTTCATTTGCGTGGTTTGCTCCACAAGAATTTCAACGATTTGTTCGTGTGCATGATTGGCAGTCGTTTATTCAAGAAGTGCCAACATTGTTTTTTCTGACGGCAACGATAGTCACAATGTATTTTTCTATACGATATGCACTTTCACTCATACCCGTCTTGGGGCTCATAACCTGTTTGTATTTGATGTCAGAATTACATGTACAAAATTGGATTCGATTAGCTGTATGGATCTTTATTGGTGTTGCTATTTATCTTTTCTACGGAATGCGGCATAGCAAGTTAGCTCAGCAAGTTGGCTCAACAAATTAAGCAACAAGGAACATGATATAGGTAAAGCTGTTAACTTTGGTGAATAAAAATTCACGTGTCGCCGCAGGTATGCGATGTAAATTTGTATACCTTTTAAGATGTTTTGATCATTACAATGTTCTTCGTCTTGAATAAAGACAATGTGTTACAGAAGAACGGCTTTTTTTCATTTTTCTCTTTGTTATGGGAAATCTTCCTGCCATCGCACCCACCGAAGTTCCGTCGTTGCGTCGTTATTTTCATATTCGAGCAATTCCGTTTTGGTTTATTCATGTTGCATGTCTAGGCGCTTTTTTTGTAGATTTTTCGTGGAACTATGTTGCGCTTGCTGCGGGATTATATTTCACGCGAATGTTTTTAGTTACCGGTGTATATCATCGCTACTTCTCACATCGTGCATATAATACCAGCCGAGTTTTTCAATTTATTCTTGCTTTTTTGGCGCAGACAACAGCGCAAAAAGGTTGTTTATGGTGGGCAGCACATCATCGTCATCATCATGCTCATTCAGATCAGGAAGCCGATATTCATTCACCTAAAGATGGATTTTGGTATTCTCACATGGGATGGATTCTTGATACT
>DHLT01000043.1:7123-8511 GCA_002405405.1 Ignavibacteria bacterium UBA4661
GACCGAAGATCACTACATACGTGATTTGAATCGCTATTCTGAATTGCAATGGCTCAATCGTAACCATCTCGTTCCATTCCTTCTTTTGGGTCTTGGTGTCTATATGTGGATGGGTCTACCCGGTGTTGTCTGGGGCTGGTGTATCAGTACTGTTTTGGTATGGCATGGTACTTTTACGATCAATTCGCTGTCTCATGTCTGGGGTTGGCAGCGTTATAAAACAACTGATACCAGTCGAAATAATCCTATTCTCGCGATTGTTACTCTGGGTGAGGGTTGGCACAACAACCACCATCGTTTTCAATCATCTGCGCGTAATGGTTTTTTTTGGTGGGAGTATGACATTACCTATTATGTTCTAAAACTGATGTCATGGGTTGGCTTGGTGTGGAATCTTCGTCCGGTACCGAAACATTTGCTTGATGACACTAATGAGTCATGGGTAAAGAACCAAGTACAAAGCACCAAAGAATTGTTGGAGCAAGCAAGCGCACAAATCAAGCACTCCGTAAAAGAATCTGCTGTACGACTTGCTGAACACGCTAAATCACAAGCGGATGAGATGAAAGAACGTATTGCAATGTCAGCGCAGCAGCTTTCTGAGTCGGCTCAGCAACTCGGCGAATCTGCACAGCAATTCTCCGAGCAGGCACTGCAATCAGCTCGTCAATCAGCAGAAGAATTCAAAATTCAGGCATTGCAATCGGCTGAGGAGTTTAAGAATAATGCAGAAGAGTTGGCTGTAACTCTTCGTACGAAAATTGATGAAAAATCAATGCAGTTATCGGAGCCTGCAGACGAACTCAAACACAATGCAGAAATTATCGCCGATGAGTTTGCCAATAAAGCAGATGAGCTTGCTTCAAAGATGCATGAAACAATCGAAGCAGCTGTCCCCGTAGCCATGAAGCCAACAGTCTAATTTTTATATGCAGTGCGGTTCATTTATTCTTGATATACTTCACACAGGCTCGTTTGCGCTTGATGGTGGTGCCATGTTTGGTGTTGTACCTTAAAACCTGTGGAGTAAAGCCTACAATATAGGAGATGATCAAAATCGTATTCCTATGCGTGCTCGCTCACTCTTGGTGCGATTCGATGATCGCATATGTTTGATTGACACCGGTAATGGCACAAAATGGAACGAAAAACTTGCTGCATTATATAAAATTGATAACTCCTTAAGTACGCTGGAGCAATCACTGGCGACACATGAGCTAACGCCATCCGATATTACCGATGTGATTCTTACACATCTGCACTTTGATCATGCAGGTGGATCCACAAAAGTAGTTGACGGTAAAGTAATTCCAACATTTCCCAATGCACGCTATCATGTGCAAAAAGATCACCTCACCCATGCACTCAAACCGTATGATAAAGATCGT
>DHLT01000082.1:0-4421 GCA_002405405.1 Ignavibacteria bacterium UBA4661
GAAATTATGTTCTGTGGCGCAGAAGATACGCTTTTGAGTGCGGATATACTGTCAAACATAAATTGATAAATACGTGCTTTCCCGGAGCGTTCGGAGGTGAAGTACAAGCTCTTCGTTGCCATATTATAAAATGGTGCATACTCATCAGCGGTTGAGTTGGCAGCAGAATAGTTTACTGGGGTTTGCCAAAATTTTGGGAGAACCTGCGCTGAAGAGGATTGAAATATGCAGAGTAGGCATGTGTAAAAAAGCATTCTTACGACGCTTGTACGTAAGACTTCCATAGGCAGTAAAAAACGATACGAGAATAATGACATGTTTGCTTTCAGCAGTGCGGATGAGTAAGTTGTTTAATTTACGCCAATGTGAACATCAAGGAGGAAACAAAGTAAAAAAAATGGTGTAAATTCTTTGGTAGAATTGGTCTGCAATACTGATATGAATACTTTTCATGTTGTTTCATTTTTCGGAAAGGAGAAGATATATGGTTGAATTATCCGTCGAAAGTAATGGACGAATCGAAAAAACAGCAGTATATATCAATGGTGAGCAAATCGGAGGCATTAGAGAGCTGATGGTGCATATCAGCGAAGAAGGAGACTTTGATGGTGTTATTGTCTATGAGGGGAGCGACAAAATTGTTCGCTCGAAAAATTTGTTTAGCGAATACCTTGATAATCTGCGTGTTGTTGAACCGACATTTACCGAAGAAGAAGCTCAATATTTGAATCTGTTAACTATTCAAAGTGAGGGACTCTTGGAGAATACATTCGTGTTGATTAATGATGTTGAGCAAGAAGGGATTACAGATCTTTTCTTGCATATTCGGCGCGGTGATGCACCGGAAAGTTCGCTTTGGTCACGCTTGCGAGGTCAAACGCCGCAACGAGGAGAGGGTGCAACATTTCGTGCAGAAATCACGTATAGAGAAGCCAATGGCGCACTAACAACAGAAAGTGTATTTGCTTAATTATCCCATAAGTGGGAATAGTGTGTTTACGTGAAAAGTAATAACGGAGGAAACGATGAAAAGAATTCAACACGCTATACAAGGTATGGTCTTGTTATGCTGTGTCTTGACGTTTAGTCTGGCAGTTGTGCATGAAAGTATGGCACAACGTAAAAGCGGAGGTAGTTTTGGGGGTTCGCGCGGCGGCGGTTCGCGCCCTTCAATCTCGTCGCCAAGACCTTCAAGTAGCAGCAGTAGCTTTGGCGGTTCGCGTTCTACACCTTCTATGGCACCAAATCGTGGTTCTGCGCCTTCCTCGGCAAGTCCGAGTATGTCGGGTGGTATGCGACAAGGTACACCATCGGCTGTAGGCAGCGCGAGTACAAGTGCTCCACGAAGCAGTTTTGGTGGCTCGCGTTTGAATAGCGGTAACGATTATCGTAAAAGCTATGGTATACCGCGTCAAACAACACCGCAAACCCTGCCGGGATATTCATCGCCGGTGATGATGCACAGCTATGGTGGATTCTCTGACGGTTTGATGATGGGATATATGATGGGGCATTCCTCTTGGATGTGGTCGATGCCTTTTCATCCGGCATTTTATTATAGCCGACCTCATGTCGTATATGCTCCCGATGGTGTAACTGTGCAAGAGGTATACCCGCCAACATTCTCTTTTTTGAAAATGATTATAACACTGCTTGTTGTTGGCGCGATTGTGTATGTCCTTGTCCGTATTGTTCGTGGACGAAGAAATTCTTCGTATTCGGGCTCATCTTTCGGGTAGTAACTGCTTGCCATGCTATCAAGAGATTGTTTCGTAGACAGACAGAGTGCAAGGGCGAACGTGAAAGTATATCCCGTTCGTCCTTTTTGTTACCTTTTGATTGGGAAGTCCTATATTTGGTATCATCTTACAAATTACAAATAACACATACTCTTTTCTCATTATCAGACTCTATTTATGCAACTTCATCAGTTTGAAACAGGACTAAAGGACCGTGTTGCTATTGTAACAGGTGCGGCTGTGGGCAATGGGCGCGCATTTTGTGAGCGTTTGGCGCAAGAGGGAGCACATATTGTTATTGCCGATATCCAAGATGCGACTGACACACTTCATGCTGTACTACAACTTGGCGTACGTGCTCTTGCTGTCAAAGTTGATGTTACTAATCCTGAGGATGTTGCCGCCATGCGCGATGCCGTTATGAAAGAGTTTGGTAGAATTGATATTCTCGTGCATAATGTTGGTATGTATGAAGAAGAGCCATTTGAGTTGATTTCTTTTGATCAATGGAAACGAATGATGGACATTCATTTAAATGGACTATTTCTTACGACTCAGGCAGTAGTTGGGGCTATGAAAGATCGGGGGTTCGGGCGTATTATTGCGTTGTCATCCGATACGGTATGGCTTGGCACACCGTATCTCGTGCATTATGTTACTGCCAAAATGGGTATTATCGGGTTTGTTCGCTCATTGGCAGGCGAACTCGGTAAATATGGCATCACCGTTAATGCGGTTACGGTTGGCTTAACTGCTATGCAAAAACCAAAAAATGGTGAGCGGGCAGTCAGCAGTTCGATTCTTGAGCACATCTTACCTGCGCAATCGGTACAACGTGCCGATGAACCGGAGGATGTTGCTAATGTTGTTGCCTTCTTGGCACTGCCAGCATCAGGTATCGTTACGGGGCAAACACTCAATGTTGATGGTGGGGTTGCGCGGCATTAACTTCTCAATGATAATGCCTTTTTGTTTTTTGTATCGTTGCCGTTGCCGTGCAATCAGATCTGTGTGATTCAGCATGATTCACGTACTCTCTTTCAGGTGGACTATTTTAGCTGTACTGCTTACGATAGGCGGTACGCTGGGTATGTCTGCAAAGAATTATCCTCTACCGAAATATCCGCGCATTACATTAGCATTGTCAGGTGGTGGAGCTCGTGGCTTTGCACATATTGGTGTGTTGAAAGCTTTGGAAGATGCAAAAATACCGATTGACGGTATTGCCGGAACCAGTATTGGAGCAATTGTCGGTGGTTTGTATGCTAGTGGCTATTCGGCAGTAATGTTGGATTCGTTACTTCGCGAAATTGATTGGAACGACATTACACAAAATCCCAATGAACGTGTCCGATCGAATGAATTTCTTGATGATAAAATCGAGGAAGACCGTGGCTTGATAAGTTTTCGATGGACACAAGGAGCATTGCGCCTGCCGGAAGGAATCTCGCGGGGAATTAAGTTAAGTGCGGTGCTCAATAAGCTTATTTGGAACGCTCCGATCCATGCACAAAAAAGCTTTTTACAGTTGAAAGTGCCTTTTCATGCTGTTGCTACAGACATTGTTACCGGTAAACTTGTTGTCTTTCGTGAAGGTGATCTTGCATTCGCATTGCGTGCTAGTGCCAATGTTCCACTACGATTCACTCCATTGCAGAAGGATTCATTACGTTTGGTCGATGGTGGTGTTCTCTCAAACTTACCGGTCAGCACAGCACGATCCATGAATGCTGACATAGTGATTGCAGTAGATATTTCTTCGCCATTGCTTTCTGCAGAAGAACTGATGTCTCCATGGAATATTGCCGACCAAATTATGACCTCAGCAATGCGAAGACGTACAGAAGAGGAGCGGCGAAGTGCTGATATTTTGATTCTTCCTGATATTGGCAATCACAATGCATCGGACTTCAGTAATTTTACTAAACTCATCAAAGCGGGATATCAAGCCGGAGTGGTTGCCATTCCACGTATTCTTGAAGTAATAGAACGATTGCATGCGCAAAAAGATATAGCATTGACAGAAAACGGTGTGTCAATAGCAAGAGCGATTCGCTATGAAGGTATATCGGCTTCGTTGCAATCGGCAATGCGGAGTCGATCACATATGATGTTACCGACTGTGTGCACGCAAGATTCTGTGTCATTACTCATCTCGCGCATCCATGCAATATTTCGTGAGCTGGGCTATGCTATGGCTCACGTACAATCGTGGCAATTGATACAGGACACATTGATTCTTCGTTGTGATGATGGTCTTATCCGTGATGTACGTATTACAGGCAATTCTGTTGTTAGCAACGAACGCTTGATGGAAAATCTTAGCATCCAACCCGGGCGATATTTTTTTACGGAAGAAGTATTAAAAAATACGAATACTCTACTTACAAGTGGTTTGTATAACGATATACAAGTTTATCCGCATTATGTCGATACATCGGGCGTGGTAGTGGATGTCGTTGTGCGTGAGCGTGGATCGCGGTATTTGCGATTGGGGACACGTCTTGATAACGAACGTAATGCTCAAATTGGTATTGATATTGGTGATGAGCGTGTTTGGGGAAGCGATGTTCGTGCATCCTTGCGATTTGCAGGAGGATTGCGTAATCAACTATGGAGTGCTAAGCTGTCAGTACCCTCTCTTTTTCAATCGGGGTGGGGGTGGAATCTCACAGGATATGC
>DHLT01000082.1:4571-12299 GCA_002405405.1 Ignavibacteria bacterium UBA4661
TATGCACAGCGATGGAATTTTTATCAGTATGAGCAACGACCCGTCGATATCGATACATATTCACTCAATCGTTATAACGAACGGCAGATAGAACGGTTAGGACTTCGTGGATCTATTCAGCGACAAATAGAGCGTGCAGGATATTTATCTGTAGGAATGCGACTCGAAGAGCAAAGAGTGTCAGATGTCAATCGCATCACAGTTCCTTCTTTTCGTACAATCAATACTATACAATTTGCAGCACGATTTGATACACAAGATCGTAGCGATTTTCCATCAGGTGGTCGTATTATCAATCTTTCGCTGGAAGTACCCGTGGCATCGCAAAAGCCAAATAGTTTTTCAAAAGCCATTGCCGATATCACAAGTATTGGTCGTTTTGGAGCACATAGTTTTCGTCCGCGACTTATGTTTGGATTTGCTGATGCAACACTTCCTGAAGCCGAGTGGTTTAGTTTAGGCGGTGAAGATATTTTTTATGGCAAGCGTGAAGATGAAATGCGAGGCAGACAATTAGCATTAGCGCAACTTGAATATCAAGTACGTTTGCCATGGGATATTGTATTTGATACCTACTTTTCTGCACGATATGATATTGGCTCGACATGGGAGTCGCCGAATAATATCCGCATTAGTGATTTGCATCATGGTTTTGGTATTGCACTTCGATGGGATACACCATTGGGTCCAGCAGGGTTGTCTTTAGGGCAATCTTTTTATTTTGCGAGTAGTCCAAACCGCATTATCAATGGTCCACTATTAGCATATTTTAGTATTGGATTTCGACTTTAAATATTTTCTTAAGTATGACAATGATTTACCTTGATAATAGTGCGACCACATGCGTTGATGAAGAAGTCTTAGAGGCAATGTTACCTTGGTTCCGTGAAGATTATGGTAATGCTTCTTCAGTGTATGCAATAGGGCGAAAAGCTCGTGTTGCCATCGAGTCTGCTCGCGAAGAAATTGCTCATTATATTCATGCGCATCCTGGTGAAATTCTATTTACCAGTGGTGGTACGGAATCAAATAATACCGTATTGAAAAGTTGCGTTGGGGATTCAAGCCTTGTTGATAAGATTGCGCATAGTTCCATTGAACATCACGCTATTCTCCATCCGGCAGAAGAACTTTCTTTGCGGGGAGTTCCTGTGCAAGTATTGCCGGTAACAGAACGCGGTATCCTTGATATGGACTATGTAGAGGAGTATGCCAAAGAGTTGAATCAGCAGCGTACCTTGTTGTCGGTGATGCATGCCAATAATGAAATAGGAACAATCCAACCACTCCATGCACTACGATGTATGCTGCCTAGTGCTTATCTTCACACCGATGCGTTGCAATCTTTCGGCAAAATTCCATTAAATATGCAACAGCTTGGTATTGATTTTGCCACCATGTCTGCCCACAAAATTCATGGACCTAAAGGAGTTGGCATATTGTTTATCCGTAAAGGCATCGATTTCAAAGCACATCAGCAAGGC
Source organism: Ignavibacteria bacterium UBA4661 (assembly GCA_002405405.1). GTDB lineage: Bacteria > Bacteroidota > Ignavibacteria > Kapaibacteriales > UBA4661 > UBA4661. The sequence goes on from DHLT01000082.1 coordinate 6,056, forward strand.
GGTGCGCAAGAACGTAATCGGCGAGGTGGTACAGAACCGGTTGCACTGATTGTCGGTATGCAGGTTGCAACACGTCTTGCACATAAAGCAATGCAACAACGCACTGAAACTTTGTGTGAGTTGAAAACCATATTAGAATCTTCGCTTCTCGAGAAAATTCCTCATCTTCGTGTAAACTCTCTTGATGAGCATGGTCTTCCTCATATTGTGAATGTATCATTTTGGGATGCAGAGCATCTTGATGGCGAAGCAATTTTAGCTCAAATGGATATGCAAGGCATAGCTGTATCGAATGGTTCGGCATGTGTTTCGGGTAGTTTGCAACCTTCGCATGTTCTGAAAGCACTAGGTCGTTCGGATGCAGAAGCAAAAGCAGCAGTACGCTTTTCGCTTTCTAAAGATACGACGGTTGACGATATTCACACAGCTGCAAGAACACTGGCTGATATTCTGGATATGATGCGGTCATAAGTATAAAATACAGTAGCTTTGCCCCACATACACTACGCTTACATATACGATTGTTCATGACAAAGTGAAGAGAATATGATTCTACCTGATTTGATGAATCAAATATGAGTTTCATGACTGTTCTCTTTGAGAAAGAATACCATTCACCGATGTAAAGCAGATCATACTTTTCAATCTTTTTCTTTGCCCTTGAATAGGTTGTGCCATATACGATCCCGATTGAGTGTCCATCTATCTCGGATAGCTTTGGTTTTCATGTGGTATTGGATATTGATGATTGTAAGTTTTACAATCACCAAGGCACAAAATATCGTGCGTATTGATTCTTTACGGAATGTTATCAGGGTAGATGCTAATGACACGATACGCCAGCAAACATTAACGGAGTTAAGCATTGAAATCTACTTACTTAATCCTGACTCATCGTTGGTGCGTGCGCAAGAAGCATTATACCTTGCCAAGCGTATGAATTATGATCGTGGGATCGCCGAAGCACATCGAGTTACAGGAATCTGTTTGCAACGCATGGGACGATTAAGTCAATGCATTCGTGAATATCTGCTTGCTATCGAATATTTTCAGGCACATAATGACAGTGCTGGTCTTTTCAAAACATACAATAGTTTGGGTTTGGCAGCATCGCAAAGTGGCTCACAACAAGAAGGATTAACATACTACGACAGAGCGAGACAGTACTATAATCCAAACGAACCATTCCTTTCCTCTCTTTATACCAATCGCTCACTTGCATTTTTTGCAATGGGGCGTTGGGATTCTGCCTATACATATGCCGATTGGGGGCTGAAAGCTGCTCAAAACATTCAGTTGATACGTGCATATCCTTTTGCGATGCTTGCTAAAGCAAATGCATGGATAGAGTTAGGTGAGGCAGATTCTGCTAAAGTGTTGATTGATTCGGCTAAAATTATCAATGACCGGTTAAACAATACGTTGGTTGAACATCTGTATGACAAAGCACTCGCACATTGGTATTCCTATAAAGCCAATAAGGATTCGGCACTATATGCTTTTACAAAGAGTATTGAGTCTGCACGTCGCTCGGGGCATATCTATTTTGTGCGCGATGCATACATAGGTATAATTCGGTATGCATCTCGTGAGCGCATGCCCCTTCTGGCGATTGCTTATCAGGATACACTTAATGCTCTTCAGAAGCAACTACAGAATACCGAAACCAATAGTGCCACTGATGATTTAGAGGAGGAAATTCGTCGTCTTGATGATATCGCACAGTTAAAACTTTCCGAGCAGAAGATTCGACAAACGCAAACTTTCGTGTATTGGGGTATTGCATTTATCGGATTTGCCGGCTTGCTCGGTATTATTCTACTCCGTGTGAATCGTAAAGAACATGAAGCGCAACTCTATCTGCAAGAGGAAGCTAAGGAGCTAGAAGAGCAAAAGCATAAACTTGCCGAAAAGACCGAACAAATTTTTTTAGCCAATAAAAGTTTGGAGGCACTCAACAGCGAATTACATAGCATCAACACAGAGTTACAAGGAGCAAATACCTTTAAGTTATCCATGATTCGTTTGTTAAGTCATGATCTCAAAATTGCTATTGATAATAGCATACAAGCGGTGGATAATGTCGAATTGCTGTCGCATGTATTGCGTCATTCTCTGGAACACTCTGATGCTACGATGGTCCAAGAAGAGCATAGCACGGACGTAGTGAGTAAGAAGATATTGAGTTCACTCGAAGCCATTCTCGAACAAGTAGATAATATGGTAACATTGATCCAACGAGAATTATCTTCCGTAGGTGAGCAATCTGTTTTGATACAGAATCCGGAGCACAGTGACGCAATGAATGGGGAAATGAATGAGGAGGTAATATGATGCGGACCTTGCCTCATATTCTGACACAACAACGAATAGGTGCTATCCTTGTTTGTATTTTTCTGTGTTATACTCATGGGGTTTCGCAAAACTGGAAACGAATCGATTCTTTGCGCTATCGTATTGCAATGGCAAAGAATGATTCTTTACGAATACAATTCTTGACTGCTCTTGCTACGGAGATATATGTTGTTCATCCTGACTCCGCTCTGGCGATCAATCAACAAGCGATTGAAATTGCACGAACAAGTGGTTTGCGATGGGGTATGGCAGAAGCTAGTCGAAGTTGGGGATATATTCTTCAGCGTGCAGGTCGCTTACAAGAAGCAGTCGATCATTATGTGCAAGCACTACAGATTTTTTCGGCTTTGCATGATACGGTAGCAATGGGAAATACCTATAATGGACTTGGTATGGCATATTTTCATGCAGGGTACGATAGTATTGGTATTGCTAATTTGCATCGTGCAATTTTTTTAAGTGAAAAGAAACTAGCGCAACATGCACCATCGATATATACAAATGTTGCCACATACTATGCACGTCGAAATCGTCCTGATTCTAGCGTTTACTATGGGTTGCGCTCTGTACAGAGTGCACGTGAATTAGGATTAGAGAGAGCATTGCCATTCTCTTATTTAGCTCTTGCCGAAGGATATAGTTTGCAAAAAAAACATCATGAAGCACTACGGTTCATACAGCAAGCAGACTCTATCAATAAGCACCTCAATAATGCATTAATATCGATGCGAAAAGCGCAAGTGCAATCAGTGTGGCATAGAACACATGGAGATTTTGACAAAGCTATTTCGTGGGCGGAGCAGTATATTGCTATTGCCACACGGGTGCATCAGGTCTATTTTGTTCGTGATGCGTATATGATTATGTATGCAACATTGCGATCTGCTCAACAATATCAACGTGCTCTTCTTTATCTTGATACATTGCAAATACTTCGAGAAAAAATTATTCAAAAAGAAGAGGCTAGTAGTTTTTGTTATTGAGAAGGAGTAATTGTAGATCTACACCGTCGTTCGGAAGACCGAACACTGCAATCTTCTGCAACTATTCAGCGTTTTGAAATTATTGTCATTGTCGTAATATCCATTCTCGTTATGCTTTGGATTATACGACTTGTCACCACATTACGCTCTACGGAAACTGCTCTTGTGCAAGCAGAGGCTTATCGTAATCAACAACAAGAACAACAAAAAGATTTGATAATAAAATTGAATGAGTTTGAGCGAATGTAAGAGGAATCATCAATTTTGAATAAGCATCTTTCATACCTCAGGGCGGAATTAGAACTGGCACATACACATAAATTTATGGTGTCCGGTATGGTTAGTCATGATCTTAAGACCCCAATTACCGGTATTTCGCTGTCGGTTGAAATGATGATGAAAGCATTACAACAACAACAGATTGAGCGCTTCTTTCAGCAAGCATCACGACATGTTATGAACATAAAAGGATTATTAGATCGTATGGTGCGGTTTATCAGTGATGTTCTTGATACGGTAACACTCGAAGATAAAGATATTCTGTTGAATCGTAGTGACATTGCCTTGCACGATATTATCAAAACATCCATAGAAGAACTGACACAATTTGCTCACCACAAGGCACAAAGTATTCAGCTTCATATTGAAACAGATGTGTTTATACAAGGTGATGCCCTGCGCCTTCGTCAGGTTGTCGATAATCTTTTGAGTAATGCGATTAAGTATGCTCCATTTGGTGACACTATTGGTGTATGCCTCTCAGCAAATGATCAACGCTGCACATTATCCATTACCGATCATGGGCAGGGTATTCAATCGGATGAAATGCACAAGCTCTTTCGACCGTTCGAGCGATTGTCTTCTATTCCAACCGGTAATGAAAAATCTCATGGAATAGGATTGAATATCGTCAAGAAAATTGTAGAATTACATCAAGGCTCTGTACGATGCGAGTCAGTGCCCTCTATTGAAACAACATTCTATGTGTCTTTGCCTATTACCGGTGATGATGGTAATGCATGAGATTCTCTTCTCTTCGTTTGTATTATGACTGCTTGTACGAGATTGCTTTCCCAATTCCGATGGTGTCTATTCGTGAGCATGCTTTGTGCTTCTACTGTGCTTACTAATACTTTACAGATTTATGCTCAAGAAATAAAAGCAAATGTTACTGTTGACATGCAATTGATTCCGATTGATCGACGCGAAGATATTCTCACGATGGAGAATGATGTCAAAAACTATCTAAACACGCAACGTTATCGTTCTCTCGATTGGGAGGGTGAGAAAATTGAAGTTGATATTACGATCACGCTTACCGGCAGAAGTGGTAATCGCTATAATGCGAATCTTCTCATTAATGCCAAGCGTACGATTGATTACCAAACCTTTAAGAAGACCATCAGCTTCCGATTTTTCGAAAAGGCAGAAAATTGGTCCTTTGAGTATTATCGTAATGCCTCGCTTACCTATGTTTCGACAAGATTTGATGAATTCTCCAGTTTGTTGGATTAATACATGCTTTTGATTATTGGGTTCGATTTGGACACATATGAGGAATTAAGTGGTGCGCCACTCTTTCGCCAAGCTCGCGATATTTGGCAAATGGGCTCATCCCGCAATGCTCTCGGTTATCAGCAAACTTCGCAACCCGGAGAATTTACACGCTACAACCTTATTAGCGACCTGAATGACATTAAGTTTGAACCATTCCGAAAATTGCTTTTTTCCTATTATGTTGATGGCTTAGAAATGCATGAAAAAAATCCTAAAGTTGGTAAACGTAATGTTGATAGTGTCCTAACAGAAATGACGCTGTTCAAGGATCGCGCAAATGTACGCAGTACACTAATGCAAATGTGGTTTGATTCAAAATTTCAAGAGCTTGCTGATCTTTTTCGCGGAAGCGACAAAAAAGAAGCATTTCAAAAATTGCGGTTTCTTGACCCTTCCCACAGTATGACATATGAGCGAGCAGAAACAGGAAAATAAATCGGAGAGTACAGTTATTCGCGCTGCAGTAGGCATTATCATGCGTTTGCCGAATGTTTCTGAGGTCTTGATGGGGCAGCGCCGTCCTGACAAAGCATATCCTTTACAATGGGAATTTCCCGGTGGTAAAGTCGATGATGAAGAGTCATATCTATCAGCATTAATTCGTGAGTTGCACGAAGAACTACATATTGTGGTCGATCCAAATGATTGTGCGTGTATCCATCAAGAAGTCAATTCTTATTCAACCGGAACATTTGATGTACGTTATTATTTGGTACGAGCATGGCGCGGTGAGGTGGTTAATACTGAATTTCATGCAATTGCTTGGATACCAACATTGGAATTGCCACAGTATAATATGTTAAGTGGGAATGCTACAATTGGTGCATTGTTGCATGAGTATGGTGTAGAACATTTTCTCCGTTTGGCATGGACGGCATAATACATAGCGTATCAAGAGATACATAAAAACACAGCGAGAATTGATAATGCGCTCATTTAGTGATGTTTCTACTCTTCATCCTCATGAAATGAATCTCCTTTTGCGTGAGCAAGATGAGTTCTTTATGCGCAAAGCTCTTGCCGAAGCAGAGCGAGCGTATCACCACAAAGAAGTACCAATAGGTGCTGTTATTGTACATGATGGGGCGATTATTGCCAAAGGATATAATCAAACAGAAATGCTTCAAGACCCAACTGCTCATGCTGAAATGATTGCGATCACTTCTGCTGCAGAGTATTTAGGCAGTCGTCGTCTTGATCACTGTACACTGTATGTAACGCTGGAGCCATGTTGTATGTGTGCAGGTAGTATTGTACTCGCACGATTACCTCGCATTGTCTTTTCAGCATTTGATCCGAAAGCCGGAGCTTGTGGCTCGTTATACCGTATTCCAGAAGATACGCGCTTG